>CAZVBP010000007.1:0-1339 GCA_964625515.1 uncultured Gammaproteobacteria bacterium | reverse complement strand
TCGTCAGTACCGCAGAAACGATCGTGCGCTTTCCTCCTCGCGAGTGACTCCGAGTGCCTTCTTGCACTCATCCAGATACCTATCCGATGGCCGAACTTTGGTCACGGGCAACTCCCACGCGATGACGATCGGATCACCCTCATCGAGGAGTAGCCCCGACGTTCGAAGGCTCTCCTTCGTCAATTTCCCAATAGAGACCTTCCCGGGATGCTTTGGTACGTTCAGCCGCTCCCATGCATTCAATAGCCATATCGTCGAAAGGTCCCGGTTCACGCGTGCGGCGATAAGGACCCTGTCGGTTGCCATGAATCGCATCAGATCTCGCCGGCTCCCGCACAAGACGAGCTCTTCTGGCGTCGTCTTCAGCCAGATGCCCGTTCGCGTATCGAACAGAATCGTGTCCAGCATCTCCTCGTCCTCCCGTTGATGTTGCTTGTCACGTCACGCTATCGCACTGTAGATCACCTCGCCGAAACTGTCGAAAATTCTCAAAAATCAAAGAGCGACACCCGGGTGGCGCCGCTCCTTGTGGGAGTGACGACCCGAGTGCCGCTCGCGTTGCGCCTACGGCATGCGCTCGATCCGGACCAGGATCGCATCGGGATTCGATCCTCGATATGGTCTGAAGAATACCCAGGCCGTACGACTATCGGCCGGAGCAAAGTAGCCTTCAGTATCGACCTCCACATAGGAGATCTCAGCACCGCCCACAAAAGCGAGCCCGGTATCGAGTTCGAGCGCGAGGCGTGGACAGATTGGTCCATCCGCCTCTCGTTGGGCAGAGATTCGACACGCCTTTACCTTGGCGGTGAGAGCGCGTTCTGTGAAGACGTTCAGGCCTTCATTCAATCCAGTTCCAGGCCCTTCCTGTGCCATGCTCAGCACCACAGTCGCGTGCAGCCAGTAGCCGAACGCATTGCGCATGACGGCTGTGGTTTGAACGCTGTTGTCGATCAGAAGAGATTTGCCCACGTGGGCCTCCGGGGTGAGTAGTGATGACACACACGAACAGTGAGGAACCGAGTTATAGTGGCGAATGATCATCAAAAAGTCAACGATCTGACCGTTTTCTGCCCGAAAGACCGTCGATTCGCTATACTGCATGCATCTATGACCCAATATTGCAGCAGCACGTTTCCGGATGAGGAGTATTTGAAAACGATGGCGGAGGGCGAGGGGCGGAGTGCGGAGAAGAGGGGTGTTGTGGCCCCGCATGGCTTCCGGACGAGGAGCTCCAAGCGATTATTGCCGAGACGATGCAGGAATAGCGAAACCATGTGTTGACCAAAGCGCGATTGTCCGTTTTCCGCAACGCGTCGTACACTGTGCCGTATGTCGT
>CAZVBP010000006.1:11450-20411 GCA_964625515.1 uncultured Gammaproteobacteria bacterium | reverse complement strand
ACTTTCTGGTAAAACGCAGTGAGATCTTCTTGCGTGGTGTGAAAACTATACATGTCCTTCATGCGGAACTCGCGGCCACGAAGCACACCAGACTTTGCACGCAATTCGTCGCGAAACTTCGTGTTGATCTGATATGTTGCAAGCGGCAAATCTTTGTATGACTGCACAAACTTTTTCACGAGCGGTGTGACTACCTCTTCGTGTGTACATCCGAGCGCGTACTCTTTTCCCGTTTGCGAATTCAATTTAAACAACACGTCAACGCCTTCCCAGCGATTTGTGGTTTCCCAATATTCTTTGGGCTGAAGTGATGGCATGAAAATCTCTTGCGCGCCGAGCGCATCCATTTCCTCGCGTACGATCTGCTCGATGTTCCGCAAGACCGCAAGTCCAAGCGGCAACCAAGTGTACACGCCCGCCATCTCTTGATCCACAAATCCTGCTTGCACCAGCAGCTTTGCATTAATCGACTCACTCTCTGCCGACACCGACTTTGTTGCCTTTGAAAAGATTTGAGAATACCGCATAGAAGAACGTCATGTGACGAATAGCCCGATGATACTGGAAAAGATGAAACGGGACAAAGGAGTCGAGAAAGGGTGAAGGACGAAGTACGAAGGGCGAAGAAGGATCGTGTACTATCAACTCTTCTGCAAGTGTCGTAAAACATCATTCGAAAGACGAAGTGAGAGTAGCGACTATATAAAATGAGGGCGGCACCCCCGAAGGAATGCCGCCCCGTTGCACGAATCGTGTGCCGCTGCTCCGGCAAGGAATCGCTGTATTTCCAGCATCCTTATGTTTCAATCCCCTCTGCCGGGGATCGCAGCTGCGGGTGGTTGTCCCCGCAGGGCCTTTTAGAAGTCGATGGTCGTATGACCTCCTACTTCTGAAGAGTTGCGTGGCCGCGCATCTCTCCGGGCATCCACACATGTCATGAACACGTGGGACAATCCTCATGGCGTCGTGCGTCGCCAAGGGATGAGACGTTCCCCCTTCAACGGGGGTTCACAACCACACGCCGGCTCGGTTCGCGCCGAGTCGCTCGACGGGGCGGCATCAGCCAATCCCCATCTATTAAAGCGCGGCGTGACAGGCGAAGCGAACTGTCGCTTTTGCCTGAGACGACACCGAGGCAGTTACCTCGGCACCACAGCTTATCAGATCGCCCGCCCGTAGGCAGGTCTTATCGTACCGAACCCCCGGAAGGGACCCGGTTTCAACACCCACGCGCGAACGCATGGGTGTGATGTGACGGCCTGGATGAACCAGCGCCGTCCTGTCGGACCGGCCCAAGGGGCTGAGGTTTCGACAGGTGCGCGACCGTCAATCACGAAAAGAACTATAGCATATTTTTCCGGGATCGTCAAGAATCCCGGACTGGAATAACGAAAAAAGCCCAATATAATGGGCTGAAATGGATCTATCGCCTATTTGAAGAAATCACATGAAAGACCCCAAAAAATCACGATCGAAGCTCCTCGATTGCCTGTTGAACCGCGTACCATTCTTCCTCCAAAGTGGATAATTCCTCATCGATTTGTGCGAGCTTTTGCGCCTTTTCCGGCGCATAATCGGTAGGGTTCTCAAAAAAGAACGCCAAAAGCGCCGATTTCTCTTTATCTGCCTTTTCGAGGGCGATCTGGATCTTCTCTGCGCGGCGTTGTTTTTCTTTGAGTTGGGCACGGCGAAGCGCGCGGTCGGGAGGTGGGGAAATGTGCTCAGTTGCGCTCAGTTGTGCGCCGGGATTTGCACCGACCGCTTCATCGGTGCCCTCCTCATCGGCCAATGCGGAGAGATCGGCCACGTAGTCCTCGTACGATCCTGGGTACTGCCGCAAGCCGCTTGGCCCGATCTCGTACACTCTATCGGCAAGCGCGTGCACAAACGTTCGCGCGTGGGAAACAAAGATGACGGTGCCGCCGTACTCTTTCAACGCCGACGCGAGCGATTCCGCTGTCTCAACATCCAGATGGTTCGTCGGCTCATCGAGGATCAACACACTGTGCTCATGGAGGAGCACACCGGCCAAACACAATCGCGCGCGCTCGCCACCGGAAAGCACGCTCGTTGTTTTCTCAAGATCGTCGTTCCTGAAAAGAAAATTCCCCGCCATCATCAAGATTTGCTCGCCAGACGCGTTCACCGGCGCCATGCGCGTGAGATAACCGAGCACGGTTTCGTTGGGCAGCAATGTGGCATCCGATTTTTGGTCGTAGTAGCCGATGTTCGAGCGATGCCACCACTTGATGGTGCCCTCAATCGGCGGAAGAATGCCCGCAAGCGTTTTGAGCAGCGTGGATTTCCCTTTTCCGTTCTCCCCCGCAATCACTACCTTCTCGCCGCGTGCAACCGAGAACGTGATGTCCTTCGCAATCACCGCATCGCGATAGCCGATGGTGAGCTTTTCCGCACGCACCGCGACGCCCGTGGGAATTGGCGGCGTGGAAATTCGCATGCGTGTGGTGGAGAGATCTTTCTTGATAGCGACAATCGATTTTCGTAGTCGCTCAATGTGCTTGATCTTGTTCTGCGCACGCGACGCTAAACTCGCCTTGTACCGGAAACGATCCACAAACACCTGTGTGTGCGCAATTTCCCGCGACACGCGCTTGTTCGTTTTGCGAATGAACTCTTTCTGCTCCTCTTTCCATTCCAAAAATGCATTCACCGGGCCGGCATAGCTCGTGAGCTCCGCACGCTCAATCTCGAACGTATGCGTACACGTATTTTGCAGAAACTCTCGGTCGTGCGCCGTGATCACAAAACTTCCTCGATACGTAGCAAGGAAACGCTCAAGCAAAAGCAGCGTGGGAAGATCGAGATAGTTCACCGGTTCGTCCAGGAGTAACAACGTTGGATCCTGCAAGAGCATCGCGATAATTTTCACGCGCATCTGGTACCCACCCGAGAGTGCGGACGGGGCAAGCGCAAGATGATCGCTGTGCACACCAAACATCGCCGCCTGCTTTTGCACAGTCCACGATGGTTTTGCTCCAATCCTTTCAAGATATTCCAATGTGGTGCAATCGCTCGGCAATGCATCATGCTGCGCAACCATGCCAAGCTTTGTCCACGGCAGAAGCGTCACTGTTCCTCCGTCTGCCTCTTCTTGCCCCGTGAGAATATTCAAAAGCGTGGACTTCCCCGACCCGTTTCTGCCGATCAACGCAATCTTTTGCCCTTCGGAAATCACAAAACTCACCTCGTCAAGCACCACTTGCTTGCCGTACATCTTGGAAATTCCTTTCACGTCGAGAAACGGACGATTCATAAAGATTCACACTTTCTGATACGATGCACATTGTATGCGACTCCCCACCCGAAAGAAAGAGCTTGAACGACTGCACGCGAGCGACCTTGATGTTCATGTGACGAAAGAAAAACTCGAACGGATGAAACAAGATTTGGCGCAGCTTATCGCGCACGACCGCGGTATTGCAGCAGCAGAAGTGGTGCGCACCGGTGAAATGGGTGATTTCTCCGAGAACGCAGGATATCAGTGGGCAAAGTCGAATCTCCGCAGAATCAACGGGCGCATTCTCACGCTCACCGACAAAATCAACCGCGCGATTGTGATCGACACCTCGCACAACGACGGCGTCATTCGTATCGGGTCCACCGTCACCATCAGCACATCACCCACCGGAGACGGCGACCCCAACCACCGAGCCATGACCTATCAAATCGTTGGCTCGCAAGAAACCAATCCAATGAAAGGCCGGATCTCGCACAATTCCCCACTCGGCAACGCACTCCTTGGCCATCGCGCTGGCGACACTGTCGTCATCCATCGCGACGGGAAAGAAATCGCGTATACTGTGGTGACGGTTCAAACTCTATGATCGATCTCTTCCATTCCTTTGTTGCACTCTTCTCCGATATCAACGGAACAATCGCGAACATGTCCGCGCATGGGCAGGCAGTAGCCTATCTTTTTGTTGCTGCAATCATTTTCGTGGAAACTGGATTCGTCTTCATGCCATTTCTCCCCGGCGATTCGCTCTTGTTTGCTGCCGGTGCGCTTTCCGCAACAGGGACGTTCTCGCTGTTCATTCTCCTCCCTGTACTGTACGGCGCTGCGATCATCGGCGACACGGTGAACTACAGCATTGGCCGAACGCTCGGGAAACAGATCCTCAAGCGTGGCGCAATCAAAGCGGAGCATTATGCAAAGGCACAAGCGTTCTCCGAACGTCACGGAAAATACGCCGTGGTTCTTGCGCGCTTCTTTCCTATTCTCCGCACCATCGTTCCGTTCATCGCGGGCATGAGCCACATGCCATACGGATCGTTTCTGCTGTACAACATCGTCGGCGGAATCTCGTGGGTCACGTCGTTTCTCCTCTTAGGATTCTTCTTCGGGAATATTCCGTTCGTCCAAAAGCATTTCGAGCTCATCGTGCTCTCCATCATCGTCATCTCATTCATCCCGATTATTGTCCAAAGTGTTCGCGCTGCGTTCACGAAGAAACCAGTCACATAAGTCCGCTGCACCGTCGCCGACCCTACGCACGTTTCAGCTTGCTTAAATCAAGCTCATCCGTAAACGTGATTTGCTGCACGAATTCCGGTGCGTGGCTCACCATAATGATCGCACCCTGGAAATCCTGGATTGCACGTGCAATCACTGGGAGATGACGGAAGTTAATGTGATTCGTTGGCTCATCAAGGATTAAGAGTCCGGGCTTCTGTAATACAAATCGCGCAAAGCACAAAAGCCCTTTCTGTCCTTCCGACAGCGAGCCCACCGAATTCTTGATGGTGTCCCCCGTGAGCAAGAATTGCGCCGCTGTTGCACGCAATCGCTCGTTATCAACCTCGTCCATCATTTCTGCAAGCGAATCGTACGTGGTGTGCGCAAAATTCAGTCCGGAAAAATCTTGACGATAATACCCCACGCGGACATCCGGCGCGATGACGAGCCCTTCATCGTTACCTCCTGCGAGCGCACGGAGCAACGTACTCTTTCCGATACCGTTTTCACCCGTCACGAGTAAACGATGTTTCCGACGAAGCTTCACATTCACCGGTGTGATATGTGGTTCGTGATCACGAATGACACGCACCGCGGTCATCGTCACTATGACGTCGGTGTACTCTTGCGCAGGAATAGTGAAGTCGCGAATCGTTTTATCGTCGCGCTTCACGTCCACCATATTCTCCTCCGCTTCTTCCGCCTGCTCGCGAAGTTTACTTGCAAGCTTACGCATCTTTCCTCCTTTGTTTGCAAAGAAGTTAATCTTGTCCTTCCGATCTTGTGCCTCTTTCAGCAATCGTGCGTTCTTCATGCGATCACGCTCCACGCGTGCAGCAATTTCGTCGAGCACGTTAAAATAGTTCCCCACGTACATGTCGGTTTTGTGCGTGTACACATCAAGATGCAACACGCCTTCCGTAAACGCATTCAAGAAATCCGCATCGTGCGAGATCACGAGCACCGTTTTTGGATACATCATTAAGAATCCCGTGAGGTGATCGATACCCGCGGGATCGAGATTGTTCGTTGGTTCATCAAGCAACAAAATGTCGGGATCTTGAATGACAGCGAAGGCGAGCAATAACCGCGCTTGTTGACCTCCGGAAAATTCGCCGATCGTTTTCTCAAGCGGTGCAACAAGGTTCACAATCTCGAGCACATCCGCAATGTGGCGATCCAGATCGTACTGCAATTCGGAAAACGCACGGGCAAAAAATTCCCGAACCGTATCGGAAAGCCATTCGCGCGGCATCACCTGACGTCCAATGGCAACCGTTGCGCCCTTCTGAAGATGGATCATCCCACCGGTTGGCTTCAATTCACCGCAGAGCATTTTGAGAATCGTGCTCTTCCCTGCGCCATTCTGCCCCATGATGGTGATTTTGCTGTTTTCACGAAGAGAAAAACTTGCATCGTCGAGCACGGGATAATCTCCATCGTACGCAAACGAAACATTTTCAAATCGAATAATGACATTTCCATGATCCATATGCACAAACAAAATGATGCAAAGTAGACCACAGAAAAGTGAAGTGCGCAACTAATCGGCGCGGAACTTTTCGTGTTCAAGATCCGGCAGGACCCCAAGATTGCGCGGATGTGCAGGGATGCGCTTCCAATAGCCCAACACGGCGATTGTTGGCACAAGCACCGACATCACAATGGTAAAGATGATCCCGAAGATCATGGCGGCGTCTCCTCTCATACGATAGGTCGTAAAGAATAAGACGTTCTCATCTTCACCGTAGTCCTATTTGAGAATAATACAAGGGTGTTGTGCACGTGCGCGCTATCGCTCGCGATAAAAAAGATTTGCAACGCGCAACGTATCGTACGAATATTTTCCCTTGAAACGGTCATACACGGGCTTCATTGGTGTGAAACCGAAGATTGCAATTGCCACATGAATCTCCGCAAGCGTTGCTGCGTCACCGGAATAGATGTGACGAATCGTGTCGAGCGGCAGCTTTCCAGCATCTTTGAGTTTTTGGAGATGATCAACAACGGTACCAAACGTTCTTCCCAACTCACGCGCAACATCGGGAATCGATTTTCCTGTTTGCACGAGCTGCAGCGTGCGCATCCAGCGATCATCAGGTGAGCGCTTCTTCGACACGCCGCTCTTCCCAAGCGTTGTCCGTGGCTCACGCGCCACAAGGCTGCCCCCGCATGCAACAAGAAACTGTTCATGCATTGCGGTGCGCGCGGCAGCGCTCAGATTCGCGATCGCCGTTTCTGCATCAAGTGATTCTGCCCGAAAAACCGCATCACGTTCCAACACCGTGGGATCAACTTCGAGCGCACGTTCATTCAGACCGCCAAGATGCAACCCATCAAGCGTGCGCACACGGGACAGCGCAACATACCCCTGCCCAAACGCAAACGCGGACGAAAGATCCATAAATGCCGCATCGAGCGACATTCCTTGGCTCTTATGCACCGTAATCGCCCACGCCAAACGCAGTGGCACCTGCATCACCATCGCCACGGGACTACCGTCCACAATCATCGACCAATCCATCGGCTCCGCAACAATCACACGCCCGGATGCAACTTTTACCACCGGATAATTTGTTCCCTTTTGGAAAAATTCCACCACACCAGTGGTGCCGTTCACAAAGCCTTTTTCCGGATTGTTCTTGGTGAACATCACCTTCGCACCAATCTTCAATACCAACTTTTCTGGCGACAAACATCCACGCTTCAATTGCTCTACTGCCGCTTTTGCGCCCTGATGTCGCATAGGCAACGTGACGGATTGACCAGGAAGCTTTTCGAGCGCAGCGGCATTCAGCCGATCGACGTCAACGTTGTGCGAATAGAGCTTGATCATCTCTTCGGGCGACGACAGATGACGGGAACGCAACGTGCTTCGGTGATCCGCGTCGATACTTCCCGAACGAAGTGCAGAGAGAATACTCAGAAACGTTTCGTCTTCTTGACGATGCTGCTCGGAGAGATAGCACACCGAGAACGCCGCCTCGCGCCACGCACGAGAATCAAACGCGAACATCACGTCGTCCCCATCGCGACCCACCGGCGGCAATTGAAAAAAGTCTCCCACAGCGACCACCTGAATTCCCCCGAACGGCGCAGAGGAATTTCGCGCGGTTTGGCACACGGTGTCCACCAAGCTCACCATGCGGCCGTCGAGCATAGAGATCTCGTCGATGATGAGCACGTGGGTCTCTCGAATACGTTTCACCAACTTTTCTCTACCCACAATTTCTGCGAGCTCGTGGCGGTTGAGCGTCTTGTTGATCCCAATGCCGCTCCACGAATGAATCGTCATGCCGCCAATGTGCGTGGCAGCAATCCCCGTTGACGCAGTAACAGCCACTGACACACCGTGCGCGCGCAAATACGCAACATACGCATTCACCGTGTAGCTTTTCCCGGCACCCGGTTCGCCGGTGAGAAAAACGTTTCGTCCTGTTTTGAGAATCGCGAGTGCGTCATCTTGCGTCATAGTTTGTGCATGGTATCAGGGAGCGCGTTGTTCGTGAAACGCGAATGTGCTCAAGTGTGCGCAGTGAAACGCGATTGCGCTCAGATGTTGTCCGTGATAACGAACGCCGAATCCCTGAGCACAACGTTTCTCGGATGAGCACACTTGAGCACATTCACATTCACAATATCGCTCACAATCACAAACGCGCCGTCCCACGGGGGACAGCGCGCGCGTAGCTCACGCTTTTCGTGCCAGCGTTTCGAGCTGTGCCAAGCACACGAGTGCCTGGATCATGTGATGTGCGTGGTCGAAGTTGTGGGAGGCGGCTTCCCATCCCTGAACCTCTCGGTCGTGAAGCGACACTCGGTCGGAGCACAAACACGCACAATCGTTCCCAACATGGAGCTCAATTCCGCCATGCGTGCGTACAATCATCTGATGCATCCTCGACGACTCGCGTGCGGGCCACATGATGCGCTGAACGTCGTGCAGTGCTGTGGTGACGCGATCCGCAAGACAATCAGATTCTGCCGCGGCCGCAATGAATCTCGCCATCGTGGGAGTTGCCCTCACGTCGAGCGCGCAATTGCGCATCATCAGATACCACCCGCTCATGAAGAGGAGCTGCACACCTTCCCCACGCATCGGCGCGGGCGCGGCCATCCCGTTCATCATCGCCACGAATTGCTCGACAGTACGTGCGAGCATCACCACACGCCGAGGATCGCCGAGATCAGAGAGCGGGATGGAGTACTCAACATCACCGCCCACCACACGGCTCAAGAAGACTCCTTCGAATCCAGCGCGCGACGGCCTATCATCGTGATTGATCCAATCAAGTTTTCTTGGATCGATCATTCGTTGACGGTAGAGCGCATCAGCACGAGTGTGGAAACGAATCCACGTATCGATCCCTTCGCTCACACACCAACGAAACTCCCCCTCCTCACAACTCATGAAGCACACCGCAGGAACATCCTGCGTGCGAATGTCGATGTCGAACATGCTCACCTCCCAGGAGAGAGGCTAC
>CAZVBP010000006.1:0-11350 GCA_964625515.1 uncultured Gammaproteobacteria bacterium | reverse complement strand
TCATGCTACAATCGCACGTCCTTATGAATCGTTCTCCAATCACAATCGCAATCATTGGCGGTGGCGCAGCAGGCATGATGGCCGCGGCACATGCTTGTAGTGCGAACCCGCAGAATCGGATTGTGCTCATTGATCGCAACAACGGTCTTGGAAAAAAGGTGATTATCTCCGGCGGCGGACGATGCAATGTGACCACGGGAATTCGCGATATCGACGTGCTCCTCACCAAGTACCCTCGTGGCAATACGTTCCTCCGCCCCGCACTCTCCGCATTCTCCCCCGCCACAGTGTATGCATGGTTCGAATCGCATGGCGTCCCGCTCAAAACACAATCCAACCAGCGTGTGTTCCCACAATCCGACGACGGTCACGATATTGTGCGCGTGTTTGAAACACTGTTTGCCGAGCACAACGTCGACGTTCGTCTCAACACATCGGTCACACGAATCGACCGAACGAATTCCGGCTTCGCGCTAACCCTCCGCGATCACGCCGAACCGCTCCTCGCCGATCGGCTGATCCTCACCACCGGCGGACAAGCCTATCGCGCCACAGGATCAACGGGTGACGGCTACGCATTCGCACAATCGCTCGGCCACACCATCACGCCGCTTGCGCCAAGCTTAAACGCTTTCCTTACACAAGAAGCGTGGCCGGGAACACTCGCGGGCGTGTCATTTCCAAGCGCAGCGCTTACTGCCTGCATCAACGGTGCTCCATCGTTCACCGGCCCATTTCTCTTCACCCACAAAGGCATCACCGGCCCTGCAGTCTTTGCACTCTCGTCACTGATCGCCTTCACACCGTACAGCCCATCGGCACCGCTCTCGATCACGATCAATCTCTTCCCACAATGGTCGACAGAGACGCTTCGCACGCATCTTGCTGGTGCGATGACGAAGGCGCCAAAGAAAACGGTGCGCAGTGTTCTTGGGCAGTTTGTTCCCAAATCGCTCGTCGACATCGTTGCCGAGAGTCACAGCATCACCCCACAACGTCGTGCCGCAGAGATCGGAAAGAAAGATCTGCTCCGCGTCGCCACATGGCTCACCGCAATTCCGCTCACCATTATCGGCAGAAGCGCGGGCGATGAGTTTGTAACCGCAGGCGGCGTAGAAACAATCGAGGTCGATGGAGAAACAATGGAATCGCGCGTATGCCCAAATCTCTTCTTTGCCGGCGAAGTGCTCAACGTTGATGGATTTACTGGCGGATTCAATCTTCAAGCGTCATGGGCAACGGGTGCGCGCGCAGGAACATCGGCAAGCAAAAATGAATAACGTATACTGCAGGGCGTTATGAAAAATATTGCTGTCAAACGAAGTGCAACCGGATTGGGAATCTTTGCCACCGCAAAAATCCCACGTCGAATTCGCATTCTTGAATACGTTGGAAAAATCATCACCGACAAAGAGGCAAATCGTCGCGGCGGGAAATATCTCTTTGAACTTGGAAACGGGAAAACCATCGACGGAACCGATCGCGCAAACATCGCGCGATACGTCAATCATTCCTGCGCACCAAACTGCGATGTGATTGTGGTTGGCGATCGCGTCTTTATTCGCACGCTCCGAGTGATCCAACCCGGCGAAGAATTAACCTACGACTACGGAAAAGAATACTTCAACCATTTCATCAAACCCCACGGCTGCAAATGCCAAAAGCATCCGCGCAATCGCCGCTAGAGGGGATTATTGCTCATACTTCCATCACATTTTTCTTTACAAGACAAGAATATTTTGCTATCTTCTCCTGTCGTCTGAACACCTCTGTTCTGGCGTCATGTCACATCGCTTCGGAGCACCGGATGCCGTACATCATCGCCCTCTACCACATCGCGATCGCCTTCTTCGCAAGCCTTCGCTCCACCATTAAGGACCCGACGGTCACCATCCAGTTCTGTGGGTGCTGGCAGGACCATCTCGTCCTCCGCATCGGCGGCGACCGGACCGACAACGTCACGGAGGAAACTCTCGGGATCGTTGGTATCTTCAACCCGTGGGCCACTGAAGAGCAGATGTCGCAGTTCGTCCAGCGCCTCTACACCAATACCCAGACGGAGAATCTCATCGCGCAACAGCTCGGGAACCAAGACGCGCTCAACCTCATCGTGCGCATGCACCGGCAACCTGACTTCCAAACCCGGGTGACCGAACTGGTTGTCCAGGAGTACAGGCGGTTCACGAGCGATCCAGATGTGCAACGGATGATCAACGATCGCCTCAGGCTGCGTCAGCTTCAGCGGCAAGAAATCCTGAGCGTCCTGATCTTCGGCCTCCACCCGGATGATCTGCACTGAAGCACAGTCCATGCACGACGCAAAGGCGGCATCCCCCAGGGTGCCGCCTTCGACGTTATTTCTGATTCCGATCGTAATACCGGCAACAATTTCGTATAAATTCTTCTCGTGGCAGCGTGAGCGGCTCGATGTCTTTTCCTTCTGGAAGTGGTTTAAGCAAATTCACCCAACAGCGATGATTGCCTGTGTGATTTGCCTCAACACGAAATGCCGTACGCAAACGCATCACTTCTTTCCGGAGCTCTGCTTCGCTCAAGGATTTGAGATCTTCGTCAATCGTCATACTCGATTATTCCGTTCGCATCTCATCACCAATCGTGTACGCAGGGAAGAAACTTTCGGGAAGGTCACGAACGAGCGCCGACCAGTTTGCGCCATACAATGCTTCCGCAATCTCTGCAGTAGGAACCCAACGCAATTCGCCTCCCGCATCCACCGCATACACCTTTGGAACACTTGGCAGTTTTAAAAGCACCGTTCCTGGACGATACGTCACCGCCCCACGAATAGGAATTGATCCCATCACATCATCGGAGACGGTCTGAACCGCATCAAAATTCTCGTACCAGGAAAAATACGTTCCTTCGTCGGGAAACACGTAACGTCCCCCATCGCGCCCACAGTAATAAACCGCGGAGGATGATGGGGTTCGGATAAGCGTGTTCGACGTGCATGCCGCATCGTCGTTGCCATCGTCGATGTTCAAGTTGTCATTGATTGTGAGTGAAGACTCTGTTTGCAATACCAACGTTGGCTCCACCGCCACGATTTCGCTGATACGATCATGCGCAGCAACGAGCGAGGCGTACGGATTGAGAATGGCATTCGATGGATCCAGGATTTCAAAGTGCAAATGCGGCGCGGTTCCCTCGGCATTCCCACTGTCGCCAACCCACGCAATGTGTTGACCACGCGTAACTCGCGCACCCTTCACCACCCCTGGTGCGTACGCATACGTCACACCGCCGACACCGTCATCTGTGCCAGGAGTGTCGTTGTTCAAGTGGACGTAATTGTACTGATAGCCGTCGTCACCACCGAGCATGATCATGTAGCCGTAGCTCGGCTCTGTGGTTGGGGCGAAGAGAATCTCCCCATCCGTTGCGGCAAGCACCGGCGTCATCTTGTCCGCCATAATGTCCGTCGCCTCGTGAATACGGCCACCACTCCGTGGTGCGTAATACGAATCCGAGAACGAAACCTCGCCGTCAACCGGGAAAGTAATGTCGAGCACACCCTCTGCACGAGCGGTGAGCGGAACTCCGAAGACACAAAACAGCACCACGGCAAGCAACTTCATAGGCAATCACCATACCAAAAATCACAGACTTTTTCCTCCTTTTCATCCACATTCATCGCATTTTTCTTTACAAATTCGCCAAAATCCGTATACTTCTCAGTCGGATTTCTGAGTCCAGAACCCGATCAATCGCTCCTTCCCCACCTCGGCGCAAATGCGCCACAAGGATACCCCGTGACCACACCTCCTTCTCCCGCTGTTGACGGCGCAATGATCGAGACCATCCCGTCGGCAATCGCCACGCTCAAATCCGATGCGTGGCGGATGGAGATCGTCATCGCCAATGCTGAAACTGGCATCGTCATCAACATGCCACTGGGCGCAACCGACCAGGAAATCGTGCAGCTCCTCACCATCCTCGCCGAAGGCAAGCGGCCAATCAGGCGACGGAACAAGTACCGCTTTGGCACGGAAGGCGAAACAATCCTCCGCGCCATGCTCGAACGTGAGGAGTATCGGAATGCCGTGATCTCGGCGGTACTCGGCGCATGCGCGCGCCTGAAGTCATCCCGGTGGATCCGACATGCAGCCGCATTCCTCGCCAAGTGGTCACCTCCCCCCGCAACTTCACTCATGAGGTGATCGATGAGCACCCTGCTCAGCGTGCTCGCCGCAGTGATCTTCTGCGTCGCGCCCGCCTTGTACATCAAGGCGATCCGAGGCGGGGTCGTCACGCCAAACCCGGCGAGCTGGGGCATCTGGGCGGTGGTGGGCGGCATCAACGCCGTCTTCTACACCATGAATGCCCCAAAGGAGGACGAGCGGATCATCGCGCTCCTCTCGATCGTTTCCGCAGTGGTGCTGGCCGGCGTATTTGTCTACGCAAAGACGAAGAACTCCTTCCAGCCCATGGAGCGATCCGAGTGGGCGGCGATCATCATCACGGTGCCGATCGTGGTCAGCGGCGTGATCGCGCGAGGAGATCCCGATCTCCTGCGATGGTCGGGCGTCGCGCTCCAGATCCCGATGACACTGGGATTCTGGCCCACGGTCGAGAAGCTCATCTGGGGCGACGCGCGAGAGAAGCCGCACATCTGGCTCGTCGCCACGAGCGCGTACGCGTGCCAGATCGTGGCGGTGTTCGTGGGCGACGACAGCCAGTGGCATCAGTACGCGTGGCCCATCGTCTCCCTCTGCGGCAATCTGGGCGTGGCGATCATCGCCGCGTTCAAGAACCGCAGGGCGTGACACTGCCCGACACCACATCATCACCGCCCCCGCGACAAACGATCCCGCCGCCTGAAGTTCAGGCGGCGGGAAAACTGTTTTCATAATGAAAAGATTCTAGGAATCTCAAAAATTACACTCCGACCTCATCGATCCGATACTGCTCGTGACGCTCGATCGCTTTTCCAGCAGCACGGGCGGAATCAATCGTGTGCTGCGTGCCCGTGCTTTCGTTCACTTGAAACGCGAAGACCGAATCAGCGATCTCGACCTCCCGAATATTGCGAAGGTCGTAGTGTTCCTGTGTGATGTCGACGTACGGCATCGCTTCGATTGCATCGGGATTCGCGCGCTGGATCGTACGCAACAATTCTGCGAGTGCGTCGATGGTTTCCGACGTAATCGGCGCCATGCACCAATGATCACGATGATCTTGAATGAACAAATCGAGAGCACATGGAAGCACAACGCGTAGTCGCGATGCCGATGGATCGATGCGCATCGCTTCGTCCATTGCGTAAAAATCAACGCCCGTTGCACCGCCGGTGACGATTCCATCACCGCGATCGAAAATATCGCGCGCGGCGTTTCGTACATCGCGTTCAACGTCCGCATCCGTCAGTCTCCATGTTCCCGTAAAGAGAGTCCAGCGCATACAAAACAACAAAGCTCATGAAACTACCGCTTCCCCGCTTTCTTCAATAAATACCTCACCATCGCTTCTGCAATATCAATGCCGGTGATCTTTTGCGTGGTGCTGAAATCGTTCGGAAAGTTTACTTCCGCAAGGTGCGGTCCACCGTCATCGTCAAACAAAATATCCACGCCACCGGTTTCTAATCCGAGCGCATGCACTGCACGAACGGCAATATCCTGAACGGCTTGAGGAAACACTTTTGCTTCACGCTCATGCCGCGCGTCTTCACCGGCATTCGTGCGAAACTCGTCGTTCAGTGCATACGTGATATGACTCGCAACAACGGCATCGCCAATCACCACCAACCGCCCATAATAGTTGTGGTGAATATATTTTCGAATCAATACCTGCGTTCGTTGCTGTCGCAAATAATCAAGCAACGACTTCAAGCTTTGCAACGAATCCACACGGATAACGCCCACGCCATGAGACCCGCCCAATGCCTTGACAATTATAGGAAAATCACCAAGATGCTCAACCATTTTCGCTACTTCTTCATCGGTATCAGGAATAAACGGAACGGTGGGGATGACGGGAATACCAATCTTCTCATGAATGAAATACGAGCACCCGCGGGTATTCACCACCGACCACCAATTCTTGCGAAACGTCGCCGTCTTCTCCCCCACCATCAAGCGCTCCGTAATTAACGCTTTCTGCCCCAATGCTGCACGATAGACCATGTCGCCATCAGGAACCTCGGCAAGTGCGGACAAATCAAGCGTGCGCACATCGTGCATCACAAACGGCACACCGAGCTTCTCGCACGCAGCCACGAAGAGCTGCGGAATTTCAAACGGCTTGTGATTTGGTGGCGCGGTGCGAGCAATAAGATGAAACGTCATAATGGTCAGGATCATGAAAACATCACCGGTTCGCGGTGATGTTTTCTTTCGTTAGGCGATCTCGTCAGCATCGAGCAGTTCAAGAATCATGTCGAGCTTCTTTTCAATGGAACGGAGACGAGCATCGGATGCTCCGCCCTCCGCATGCTCTCCCCGATCAAACGATCGTGGGGCTTGGCGACGATCATCGAATTTTCGTGGCCCGTCGTCATTCGTGCGGAAACAGTCTCGGCAAAACACCGGACGGCTTCCACTTGGGAAAAATGGCACCTGGCAACGATTGCCGCATTGTCCGCATGTTGCATCGTGCAGCTCGCGTGGCTCTGGCTTTCCTGCTCCTGCGCGGTTCCACGTGCCCTTTCCGGCAGATGCGCCGAATTTCTTTCCTCCCGATGGCTTGTCGTTGCGATGGATATACATAGAATCCGCGAATCTTAGCAGAGATTCAAAACGAAAGCAAGCAAAATCCTAGAATCGTCTGCTGTCGTACGCCCAATGCAATAACGCCTGCCGTTGACGAGGCCTGCATCGTTCATCCTTCGGAAAACACGCCTTTCGAATTTGTGCGGCATGACGGTCCATCGCCTTCCAGCGGCGAATTTGTCGTGCATCCTCCTCGGGCAATCGTCTGCCCATATAGTATCGACAGTACCACTGGAACCACCCGCGTGGATCATGGTCCTCATGAATCCACCCCTTCTTTCTCCATTCTGCAAGCGATGAACTCGCGGCAATGCCAAAATAATTCAACGATGGATCGTGTCGTTCAGGCGACAGCTTTGCCTTCACAAACCAAGACTTCGGGAATTCCTTGGTGCAATCAGTGAGATATTTTCCTCCGAACACTCCAAGTGCCAACATCTGCTTTGGCGTGAGATCCGGCCAAAAATCGGGATGAAAGTTCTTTCCCTCCGGTTCCGTGAGCGTGTACCGATACCCTGATTGCATTTTGTCGTGAACCACAACCGTCAACGGCATGCGGCGAGGCATACAAATGCGTTACCAATTGAGTACCCACAATGCGACATTCAAATATGCCGCAAACGAAACCCACATCAGGTACGGCACAAGCAACCACGCAGCAGCGCGAGACATTCTCGCAAATGAAACCAACGTCGCAACAATCAAACACCACAACAACACAATCACGACCACTGCGCCGCCAATGCTGTGCGCACCAAAGAAGACCAAGGACCAGATCGTATTCACCACGAGCTGCACAACAAAAAGCACCAATGCTCGTTTTCCTTGTTTTGACGATCGGTGGTTTCGCCAAATCAAAAATGCTGCAATGCCCATGAGCGTATATAAGAGCGTCCACACCGGACCAAACACCCACCCTGGAGGGTTCAACGGGGGTTTGTCGAGCCCCGCATACCACGTGGGGATCTGCGACACCGTCGCAAGCGAGCCCAAAATCCCTGCAGCCTGACTGAACGCGATAGCACCCACAAGCGGCATGATTTCGGACAATAATGATTTGCGCATATGGTAAAGTATAGCAAGAAACTGCACGCCATTGACATGGATGCCAAACAGGCATGCAATGGTATGTAAAGCTCATTCTTTAATCCTGCTTTTATGAATCGATCTCTTTTCCGTAAGGGGATGTATGCAATCGCGTTCCTTGCGATCGCATTCGCGCTCTCTCCACTCTCTGTGCGTGCAGCGGCGTTAAACGCGCCAGAAAACGTAGACGTTGAGGGAGGTATTTACACGAACGACACCACGCCAACCATTACGTGGGACGCTTCTGCAGGCGCCACATGGTATGAGGTCCAAATTGATAGCAACGGATGGATCAGCATGAGCAATGTGTTCGAATACACCACAGGAACCCTCGAGGACGGCTGGCACACTGCATACGTCCGCGCCCGCGACGCGTACAACAACATCAGTACGTCTGGGTACGTCACCTTTGAAATCGACACCGAAGGGCCATCCGTGCCCACCGTCTCCCCATCGAGCGCGATTGAGGACGATGTAGTGACGATATACGTGACACCAACCGGAGAATCCGACACCGTGTCCTGCAATCTCTACATTAGCGGATCATACGTGGGCAGCATGACGCAAAGCGGCAGCACATTCTCGCGCGATTACACGTTTGCAAACAGCGGCAGCTACAGCGCATATGCAATCTGTACCGACGGCGATGGCAACACCACCACCGGCACATCGCGCACCATCACTGTCTCCGAAAATGGGAGCGATGACTCGTTCAACGTTCCTGCCGTATCGCCATCAACAGCGGTGGAAGACGACTCGGTCATCATCTACGTCATCCCAACAGGAACGCTCGATGCCGTTGCATGTAATCTCTACGTGAGCGGATCATACGTTGGAGAAATGAGCGCATACAGTTCCGTTGCATTCGGAATGTCGTACACATTCACCAATAGTGGCAGCTACACCGTATACGCGTATTGCCAAGACGAAGACGGAAATTGGGAGCGCGGCACATCGCGCACTGTCACGGTGAGTGAAGCAGACGTCGTTGATGAGCTCAATGTCCCCGCCGTCACTCCATCAAGTACGACCGAAGATTCAGTGACCGAGTTCACGGTGCGACCAACGAGCGATTATAACGTGACGAGCTGCTATCTGTACGTGAACGGCGATCGCGTTGAAACCATGAACGAAGAGTCCACGAACAAGTTTGTGGCCGATTACACATTCAATAATAGCGGCTCATACACGGTATACGCATATTGCTACGACAGCAGTGGTGACAGTGACATCGGAACCTATCGCACCGTCACCGTGAGCGACGATGACAATACTGCGGACGAAGGCTCGCTCATCAAAACGGTGTGCGGCAGCAATTCCGACGTGAACGATCCTTGCCGCGCGGTGTACTACTACGCCGACGATGGGATGCGCCACGTGTTCCCAAATGAGAGCACATACTTCTCGTGGTATAGCGACTTCGATGACGTCATCGAGGTGAGCTCAAGCTTCATGGCATCGCTCACGATTGGACGAAACATCACGTATCGCCCAGGAAGCGTGCTCGTGAACTTCTTGAGCACATCGGAAATCTACGCAATTGAATCACCACGCACACTTCGCCGATATATCTCCACATCACTCATCGAATCCGACTTCGGAAGCGACTGGGAATACGATGTGATGAACATCTCCACATCGCTCTACAACAATTACGTGATTGGCGAAGCGATCAATAGCTCGAGCGACTACGATAAAAGCGATGAGTACTACTCGGTAGACTCAATCAATGATATCCTCTAAACAGTCACAATCACACTCACATAACCGGCTCGCGCCGGTTTTGTGATTCGGGATGGTGATGTGATGGTGAGGGCGAAGTAAGAAGGGCGAAGGAGGCTTTCTCCGCCCTCCGCCCCTCGCCCTCTCTCACCAACACATTCACATCACCGAACACAATTGCGCACATCTGAGCACAATCCCAACACTCCCCTATGCCCCCCACCGCTTCCTACCTCCTCAGCGCCGTTGACCAATCAGGGATTCCCACCGATGGCAAACCCCACATCGCGATGATCGGCCGATCGAACGTGGGCAAATCGTCGATGATCAACCACTTGGCGCAACAAAAAAAGCTCGCACGCGTGAGCGCCGAGCCTGGCCGCACACAAACCATCAACTTGTACGACTTCAACGGGGACTTTTATCTTGTCGATCTTCCTGGATACGGCTACGCAAAATCGTCCAAAGCGCAGCGCGAGGGATTCGCAACCATGATCACCGACTATCTTGAGCACACGGACATGCTCCGTCTTGCCATGCTCATTATCGACGCCCGCATTCCTCTCTCCACCCTTGATGCAGACATGATCGTCTGGCTCCAAGAGCACAACACCCCATTCATCATCGTGCTCAACAAAATGGATAAGGTGAAAGCATCCGCATCCGCAGCAGTCCACGCCACGTTTGAATCCCTCGCTCCCGGCATCCAGCGCGTGGAGCACTCAATCCTCTCCGGCAAAAATCAAAAAGAACTCTGGGCCGTCATCAATCGCACACTAAGGAGCACGTAGCGTCGAAAATGGGCCAAATGAGGACGGCCTACCTACTTTTTCTTATCCATCTTGTCGATCCCCAACACCCGCACCCCCACATACACCACTGCGGCGATCACGAGGAAATCAATAAGCACACTGAGCAAGTCGCCATAGAGGATTCTTGCCGATCCAATGCCAAACGACGCCGTCTTCAATCCCCCGGCAGCACCCAAAAGAAGTCCCAACAGCGGATTCACCACATCCGTGATTAACGCCGTCACCACTTTACTCACTGCCCCACCAAGCAAAAACCCCACCGCAAGCCCTACCACGCCCTGTTCGCGAATAAACTCAAGGAATCCCTTCATAAAGAAATATTCATGATTTTTTCAAGTATACCCTCCCGGCTATCCACAGAATATATTCGCTAGTATTAGCCAAATAATCACTCATTCTTTTTTGACAAAGCCCCGAAAAAGTGCTATGATACTCCGTTACGATGACAGGCCGACCTTTACCGATCGCGTGGAGCAAAACAAATGGATCCCAGCGTATCGTGCAATTCTCAGAAATGCCCAATACGCTGAGCTTCACCAAGAATGTCTTGGAAAAGGCTTTGCATCCCTCTCGCTTCCACCACGGAAGGAGTCCGCCATGACCGAACAGAAGACCCCCGCCCAGATCGACTTCGACAACACCCACGCCGCCTTCGTGGCGCGGTGCAGCAAAGGCGACACCAGCGGCTTCTGGGCCGCCTACACGGCGCTGACCACCCCCAAGAGCTGGGAGGAGATGGAGGCCAACATCAACCGCCTGGTCGCCGAAGGCAACGTGACCAACTGGCCCGAGGTGGCCGAGATCGGCCACCAGGCGCTCTGGCACGGGCAGAGCACGAACATCCTGTTCGCGCTCACCTTCGATACCGGGCTGAGTCGGCGCCGGTACACGGTCCAGGAGGGGGTCGCTCTCAACATCGAGAGCTGACCCTCCCCCCGAGGTGACGCGGGGAACACCACGAACGACGTCACCAGCGAACACCCTCCATGCCCACGCGGC
>CAZVBP010000005.1:0-22049 GCA_964625515.1 uncultured Gammaproteobacteria bacterium | reverse complement strand
GATCGGGGGAGTTCCCGGCGTGATGGTGGACGGGAAATTTTGGTATTGGGACGGGATCATCACTAGCGACGCGATCGCGTTTCGTGCTCGTGCACGGATGATCGGTAAAGCGCTCATCGTTGGTGGCATTGTTGGCGCAGTGGTTGCGTTGATTCTCTTTGGTGTTGCACTCATCGGTGTGGCCCCGTCAACAATGCTGACGATGCGGTTTTGGACCTCGCCACAGCCAGCGTTGTTGTTCTTTTGGATCGGGATCCTTCTGCTTTGCTTCGTTTGGTATAAATATCAGTCGCGGAAAGAGTTGATTGGCGTGTTGCCGAGTGACTATCGTGAAGACCCAAGCGTCCAGACGGTTGCATCGCTCGCCGCAGCACGCGAGAAGCGCGGAATATTTTGCGCATGTCATCCCGAGAGTATTGCGCTGTTTGAAGAGGCGTTTCGTTTGGCAAACGCGTCGCATCACGCGGATGTTGGTGCGCTACATTTGTTGGTTGCAGCCACGCAGGATCGGGATGTGCGTGTGCTTTTTGCGCGATTAGGCATCTCGTTGTCCGTCATCATTGATCCGTTACGGAGAAAGATGGGCACTTTTCCAAGCGGTGAAACGCAATTTGGAGCCCAGGCAGTTGCGGTCGTCGTTCAGGCGTGTGCTGGTGCGCTTCGTCATCGTCGTCCACAGATCACCGCACTTGATGTTGTTGCGGCATGTTTTGACGGAGATCCATTCCTTCAAGAAGTGGTGTTTGCAGCGGGTGCGGATGCGGACGCGTTTCATAATGCGATTACATGGCTGCGCATCCACGATGCATTGCGACGGCGCTATGTGGACTTTCGTCGATCTGCAGCATTCAAGCCAACCGGAAACATGGACCGTGCGTATACTGCTGTTGCCACACCATTTCTTGATGGTGTCTCCGATGACGTGACGCGTGCTGCGGCGCATGGCCGCTTGTCGTTCTGTGTGGAGCGTGACGCCGAAGTGACGTCGATCCTGCGTGCGATGGAAAGTGGTCGGCAAAGTGTGGTGCTAGTGGGCGTTCCTGGTGTTGGGAAGGGCGCGGTGATTGAGAGTATTGCTGAGCGGATGGTTTCGGAACGTGTCCCTGATGTTTTGAAAGACAAGCGTTTATTGCGGATTGACGTTGCGCATATCGTTACCGCGAACGGCGGGCACGGGGCGGATGAACGATTCTTGTTTGCGCTGCACGAAGCAGCGATGAGTGGGAATATTATTTTGGTGATCGAGAACGTTCATCAGCTTGTGGGTGTTGGAGGATCGATGGATTTGTCCGCAATGCTCGCAAGTGAACTGGAAAAACGGTACGTTCTCGTGATCGCAACCACCACGCCGAGCGATTATGCCGAGAAGGTGGAGCGTTCGAGCTTGGGGTCGAAATTGCAGCGGATCGCGATCGATGAACCCGATCGCAATACTGCGATCCATATTTTGGAATCGCACATCGGTGGAATTGAAGCAAAGCATCGTGTTGCATTCACGTATCATGCCGTTGCGGCATGTGTTGATTTCGCATCACGCTATTTGCACGAATCGGTATTGCCCACGTCGGCGATTGCGGTGGCGCAAGACGCTGCGCTTGAGGTGAGTAAGAAGCCAAAAGACGGTGCAATTGCGTGGGTGACGAAAGAGGATATTGCTGCGCGAGTGTCGGATCAATCGCATGTGCCCGTGACGTCAATCTCGCAAGATGAAGGGCAGAAGCTGTTGCAGTTGGAATCGCGATTGCATGAACGCGTGATCGGTCAGTCGCCAGCGATTGCTGCCGTGGCATCTGCGCTTCGACGTGCGCGAACGGAGTTGCGATCGGGATCTCGTCCGATGGCGAACTTTTTATTCCTTGGGCCAACGGGTGTGGGAAAAACTGAGCTCGCAAAAACCACGTCGGAAGTGTATTTCGGCAGCGAGAATGCCATGGTGCGCTTTGATATGTCGGAGTACCAAGATCAGGCGTCGATTGCACGCTTGATTGGTGGGAATGGTGCTGCGGGGTTGCTTACCGAGGCGGTGCGACGGACGCCGTTCACCCTTGTGCTCCTTGATGAATTGGAAAAGGCGCATCCGGATATTTTAAACGTTTTCTTGCAGGTGATGGATGATGGCAGGCTGACTGACGGCATGGGACGGACGATTGATTTCACCAACGTGATTCTTATTGCGACGTCAAATGCAGGCACGCAATTTATTCAAGACGGAATTGCAAAGGGCACCGATCTTGTGCAGATCAAAACGGAACTCCTCGAAACGGAACTGCGCGCGGTGTATCGTCCCGAGTTCTTGAATCGTTTCGACGATGTGATTGTGTTCACGCCGCTTACTGCCGATGATGTTGCTGCGATTGCGTATTTGATGATTGCGAAGATTGATGCGCGGTTACAAGCAAAGGGGATCACGCTTCGTGTTGACGATGAGGCGGTGCACGAGCTCGCGGCACTTGGGTATGATCCAAAGTTTGGCGCGCGCCCACTCCGCCGTGTGCTTCAAGAACGCTTAGAAAATGTGATTGCTGAGCGCATTTTGCAGGGCGATGTTGGGCGACGCGATACCGTGGTGTATCAAAAAGGGGGAATCGTGACGGTTGAAAAAGCCGCGGCGCTTTAAAACAATGCTGCCCAACCAGATAATGAGTTGGGCAGCAGCACGGCGTTCGTTACGCGTGTTGTGTTGCGCGCATGATGGCGTCCACATGCGTGGGGAACGCCATCGGGCTTGGGAGCGCGTGCGGCGAGCACGTCATCACGGCGAGCGATTCGTGGTCGCGGGAGAACGCGGGGAGCGGCGCATGCTCCGGCCAGAGCGCTCTTAGAAATACCAGGTTCACTCCTGCTTCCGTGACCGCGGCTTCGTGAAACAGCGTGAGGTCTGTTGCCGGAATGAAGACGCCGGTCTCTTCAAAGAATTCTCGTGATCCGGCGGCGGCGAAGGTCTCTCCGCGCTGCACGAATCCACCCGGCAGGCACCATTCGCCGATCTTTGGTGGAATTGCGCGCTGAACCAATACGATGAGGCCTTGCACGTGGAGCACAACCACCGCAACCGGCGCAGGGGAGAACCACTCTTCATGGCCGCGTGCGCACCGGAACGGTGGACCGGTCAGGGAGAGCGGGAGCCCGCAGCGGCAGTGAATGATCTGCGCGTTCGGCGCGCGGAGAAAGCGGTGAAGCTGAGAAGGTTCTGCGGACACGGTCACCTCGTTGTGGTGGGTGAACGCATCATAATGTGTATCTCCTTTCTGCGCTTCGATGGAGCAGCAAATGTGTAACTTCTTTGTACACTTTTGAGGAAATATGCTTCAATGCGGCAATACGACGCATTTGTATGGAAAAAGATTTGTCACTTCTCGGACTCACGCCGCACGAATCCGCCGCGTATCTTTCATTGATCGTGGACGGTCCAGCACCGCTCGCCACACTTGCACGACGGATAGAACGGCACCGGCCGACGGTTGCCATCGCGGTAAAGTCGCTCATCAAACGCGGATTACTCCGCACGCAAAAACGCGGGCAGCGCGTTCTGTTTCTTGCGTCGTCGCCATCGCTCCTTCGAGACCAATTCGCGCAACAATCAGCGCGAGCATCCGAGCAGCTTGCATCACTCGATCGCGCGTATGCGAAACACGTTGATGCGATGACGGTGCGCGAGCTTGAGGGGAAATCGGCGATTCGTCAGCTTTTTTTGGATATGGTGCAGCAGCTTCCGAACGAGGGGATTTTTTATCGTTATATTGCGGGAAGCGATCGGCACGATATTGAGCCGTATGTTCATCCGGGATATCGCGAGATTCGCGACAAAAAACATATTCAACAACTCGCCATCACGAGCGTTGCGATGAAGGGAAAACCATTTCAAAAAGGGATGGGATGTTTGTGGAAAGTGATTCCTGAAAAAGAAGATCAGTTTGAATATGGTATTGCGCAACTCATTTTTGGCAACACAGTTGTGTTTATTGATTACGTCACGGAAACAGCGATCGTGATTGAAAACGCACGCTTCGCCAAGTATCATTCCGCGATCCATCGCGCGCTGTATACTCGGTTGAACGATCGTGTGGTGTAGCTATGCAGCTGAATATTCTCTACGAAGATAATCACGTCATTGCGGTGCGAAAGCCGCATGGACTTTTGGTTCAAGGGGATCACACGGGGGATCCAAGCTTGATCAATGAGGTGCGCTACTTTTTGAAACAGCGCGATGACAAGCCGGGGAATGTTTTTCTTGGGCTTGTGCATCGGCTCGATCGGCCGGTTGGTGGTGTGGTGATTTTTGGGAAAACGAGTAAGGGCGCTGCGCGACTTTCCGAGCAGTTTCGTGCGCGGAGCGTGGAGAAGGTGTATTGGGCAGTTGTTGAGGGGATCAGTGCCGATGGTTCGGATGGGGGAGTGGTGACGCATTGGCTGCGAAAAAACGAAGATCAGAATCGCTCGGAAGCGTTTGATCACGAAGTGCCAGACTCGCAGTTTTCGGAAACCACGTGGTCGATTGTGAACCGCTTCAATGATGGACGTGCGCTCGTTGAGGTGCGGCCAAAAACTGGTCGATCGCATCAAATTCGTGTGGCGATGCAGTCGTTGGGCACTCCGATCGTGGGCGATGTGAAGTATGGTGCGTCGTCACCCATTCTGCTCCCCAGCGGATCGACGGCGCTTGCACTCATGGCACGATCGCTCACGATTGACCATGTGGTGACGAAGGAGCGATTCACGATTACCGCCGATCCTGAGCTCGATATTTTTCAATCGTGAGTATGGGAAAGAAAGTTCTTCTTGGCATGAGCGGCGGTGTCGACAGCAGTGTGTCGGCGGTGTTGTTGTTGGCGCAGGGGTATGAGGTGATTGGTGGGTTCATGAAGAATTGGTCGGAAAGCCCCCTCCTTACGAAGGAGGGGGTTGGGGGAGGTTCAGGGGGAGGTCGGGGAGATTCCGAAGAGTGCGAGTGGCGACGAGAGCGACGTGATGCAATGCGCGTTGCCGGGCAATTAGGATTGCAATTTTACACGTTTGACTTTGAGGCGGAGTATCGAAAACGGGTGTACGAATACATGATCGCGGAGTATGAACGAGGACGTACGCCAAATCCGGATGTGCTCTGCAATAAGTACATGAAGTTTGATTTGTTCTTAAAAGAAGCCGATGCGCTTGGGTGCGATTTTATTGCGACAGGTCATTATGCGCGCAGGATCGACGATGAAGCTGGGAACGCGCATGTGCATGCGGGGATCGATGAGAACAAAGATCAAAGCTATTTTCTTTGTCAGCTCAATCATGCACAAGTGCAGCGGTCGCTCTTTCCTATTGGTCATCTCACCAAGCCGCAGGTGCGCGATGTTGCGCGCGCGCATGATTTGTTTGTCGCGGAGAAAAAAGACAGTCAAGGAATTTGTTTCATTGGCGACGTCAACATGCGACAGTTCCTCCTTGATCGCATCACGCCGCACGAAGGCAACATCGTGACGACATCGGGAAAGGTATTGGGAACGCATCAAGGGTTTGAGTTTTACACCATCGGTCAGCGCGAAGGGCTTGGCATTGGCGGTGGTACGCCGTTGTTTGTGGTGGATCGCAAGCCGGAAACAAATGAAGTTGTTGTGGCCGTGGGCGCAGACGATCCCGCATTGTTTCGATCGGATTTGGTAGCGACCGATATCACAGAAACAATCCCTGGCAATATTGAAAAAATCTGCGCAGGATCAGTCACCGCACGCATCCGTTACCGTCAGCCGCTTGCCCCATGCGCCGTTTCACGCGATGGCGATTTTCTTCGTGTGCATTTCTCATCCCCTCAACGCGCCATCGCTCCCGGTCAGTTTGTTGCGTTTTACGATGGTGATGAGTTGTTGGGCAGCGGCGTGATTTCATAATCTCGGAGCACACTTGAGCACATTGCAACCTCAAAACACATCTCATCTCCCCTCCACAAAAACAACCGCCCTGCACCCCGAAGGATGCAGAGCGTACGAGTGAGCGCGTGGCTCACTTGGGGAGGGCGGCCAGCTCCTCCTCGAGCTGGCGGAGCTCGGTCTGTGCGACATCGACCTGGTCCTCGAGGAGCCGGACTCGGGTCTTTGCCCCGGTGATCTTGCCCTCGAGCCCCTTCCGCTGTTGGAGCACGAGGTTGGCCTTGCGCTCGCGGATCTCTTCGAGGTGGCGAAGCGTCTCCGCCTCCTCTGCGTCCAGGTCCGCCATCGTTGGGGTTGCCGGCGGGGTGGGTGTGGGGACGGCGGGCTGTGGTGCGACGGACGTGGGAGCGGGTACGCTGCTGGGATCATCTTCCCGCTTGGTGATGCGCCGGCGGGGAGCCTCGTCTGTCGCTTCGAATGCGTAGGGCTCGAAGCCGGGCCAACAGATGCGGAGCTGTTCATCCTGGACCTTGAGGATCCCCCATCCCCCTCGGCTGTCTGCTCGTCGGCCTCTGGCGACCATCTCCCCGGCCATCCTGTTCAGGTCGTCGTTGCAGAGCTTTCGCGACGCGGTTTCGGGGCTGAGATCGGGCTCCTGGGCTTTCGCCCAGTTGAGGAAGTGTGGTCCCCACCCGTTCTTCCACGAGTTGCGGAGGAACTTCCCGGACTGCACCGCGCGGATGAGGCGCATGTACGCGCGTGCGATGGGAACGGGGAAGCGCTCCGGGATCTCGACGATGGTGAAGTAGTCGGGGCAGACGCGGAAGGAGAACACGCCTCGCCCGAGGCCGGGCTTGCCTTCTCCCACGTACTTCACGACCCCGTAGGCCACCAGGCGCGCGAGCGCGTCGATGTACTTCTGGCGATCGTAATCCTTGTTGACTGGTCCCCACGAGGTGTCCAAGGCGACGTCATGGGTGGGAACGCCCACGCGATCCTCGGTACCGATGATCCCGGTGCGGAGCACCAGGTCATCGAACGCGGCGTGTTCAAGCGGGGTGAGGTAGAGCGTCCAGTGGGTGATGCCCTGCTTGATGCCCGTGCACGCGATCGCGGTGAGCTCGCTGGCATCCGGCTGGAGCTCGAACTCGAGGGAAGAGGGGATCAGCGCCTGCGGGTTGACCGCGGCGGGTGTAGGAACTGCGGCCATTGCGGCCTCCGTGGACGGTGAGGTGGGAAGGACGGCAGACGCGAGCGCGTTTGCCGACGGGGGCGTTGCTGTCGCGGACGGTCGCTTCGCGGCTGCGTGGATCTGCATGATGTAGCGGATGCACGGAGCGACGTCGGCGATGGGCGCCGGGTCGCGCCTCTGCTCGATGGCTACGAGCACTTCTGTGCACCTTGCGGCGTTGAAGAGGTGCACGTCACCGTGCTCGATGAGCACGCCGTAGTTGATGAGGAACCTGGCAACGTCATATGCGGTGCCGGGCGCCTTCTTGTACGGATGGAATCCCATGATCAGGTTTCGGCTCGTATCCAGCCCGCCCTTGATCGGAACCGTGGCGTACATCTTCTCGAGCTCCCTGAGGATGTTCCGCAGGTTCTCGGGGGCGTTGCTCTTGCAGTTGAAGCGCGAGCGGCGCGCGCGGGGTGTCTTCTGGCTGTTCACGGCTTTGCCTTGGTGAGTGTGGAATGTGCAGTGTGGCTGTTGAAGGCCACACGAGAGAGTAGCGAAAAATGGGGATTTTGTCTAGAAAAACACAACGACCCCATGCGCGCGTGGCACGAGGTCGGAGTTGGAGGCGTGAGCGTGATGGCGGCTAACCACCGGGGGAACCCACCTGTGCCGAAGCGCAGGCGAGCGGCACAACGTGGGAGCCGAGGGTGCTCTGCCCGAGGCTCCAGGGGCCGTCGCCCTTTACCCACTGGGGATGGGGCTCACGCTGGCCACCCCTGAGTGGGTGCGCCCTCAAGGCGCACGCGCGACGAGCCCCGCCGCGGGCAGTTCCTACTGGATGGCCCCGCTGAGGGCCCTTTGCACAAGTGCTGAGGAGCTCACAAAGGGGTTGTGCCATTTCCCCCGAATTCCCTTTGTGAATCAGCAAAATGATGGTAGCAGAACGGCCGGCCCCTTGCGAGGGCCGGCCTTGGTCGTTAGAACGGAATTTCGTTTTCGCCGTCGAACGGGAGGATCTTGAGCTTCCGTGGCGGTCTTGGCCCGAGAATCGCGCGGAGCTTGGGCAGGTCGCCCGCGTGGCCGTACTGGGCCAGGTACGCTCTGTGCCCGATCCTCTGGCGCTTCGACATTGCGCTGGCGCTGTTGATCACACGCTGCACATACGCGTTGTTCGGCATCACGCGCCTGTGCACTACCTTGACTCCGGGGAGGGTGAACACGCCGTTCTGACCCCATCGTGTCTTTTCGTGGTTCACACGGAATCCATGCGCTTCCACGATCGCGATGATCGTTGCGGCGAGCCTTGCGGGAAAGCGATCTTGAGGAAGCGTGACCACGATGTCGTCGCCGTATCGTGTCACCCGCGGGCCGGGCTCTGATGCGTCGTCAACCTCGAACGGCGCCCCTACTGCTATGCACAGCTCGCGATCAAGCCGCTCGAGGAGCGCGTTGAAGATCATTGGCGCCACGGGCGCGCCTTGCTCGAGCTTCCCGCGGCACGTCCACAGCCGCGCCATCACCCATGCCACGTCGCTATGAACGCCGTTTCGCACCAGGAACGATGCGATGTGCTTGGTGGTGACGCTTGGGAATGCGCTCGTGATGTCGATGCGGAAGCAGGACTGATTTCCCCGGTGTACCTCGGCATTCCGGACGATGTTGTCGCCCTTGTGAAACGCCGTCGCCACGCCTCGCGGTGTTGCGGGGAAGATCCCGTCCACCGTGAGCTGTTGCAGCGCGCGGAGGTGGGGGTGCGGCGAGTACACCGTTTTATCCGGTTTACCCTTCTCCCTGCTCTTTCGGGTGTGACGAGTCCAGTGGAGGTTGGGGAACAGGAGCGCGCGGCGCAGTGTGTCGACGAAGTGCGCGTTCATGAACGCCACCGTCATCTCGGCTGAATATTTGCCCGAGTGAACGATGACGTGCGTGGCGCGCTTGAGGCGCCGGTGCACTGCATTGAATCGATCCTGCGCTGGTGGGTTCCAGGCAGGAAACAGTGTGCCTTGGGTGGGTATGTGTTTTCTCCTGGAGGTGAAGGCGGTGAAGTGGACGAAATGCAGAGGGCCCTCTGCACCAACACGACGATTCACTGGCGGCAGGGAGACGAATGTCGCTCCGATGGGTGATGCACTGCGCACGCCCTTGTGGAAGGGTGTGTGTGCACAAACCTCGTCGTCGACGCTGAATCCGGAAGGCGCAGGCAGCGCCACGAACTCAGTCCATCATCCTCGTGCGCTCCGCTAGGAACGCTGGTGCACATATGCTGGGAACATCGCGCCTTTCGGGTTTCTGCGATGTATGGATGTTGGCCGTCGTGTTTTGTGTCCGCCGATCCATCAGCGTTTGTAGGGTATCAGGAGGGGGAGGATGTGCAAATGCAAAAGCCTCCAGCTCCTTCGTGATGCGCGCGCATCAGGAGCCAGAGGCCTTCGTGAAGTTGTGATGGTTCACCTCGTGATGGTGGGGAGGAGGAGTGGGTCGAGGGGTCGGTACTTTTGGTGTTCCTTCACCTCGGAAAAGGTGGCAGCATCTCTGCCTGGTTGCCAATTATCCGGCATGGGAAGCGGGTAGGGTACGATCACTTCCATACCGACCTCACACCACGCACCGTGAAGGTCGATGGTGTACATTGTCGGCCATGTACCCCGGCGCACCGTTGTGGTGGCTTGGGTGTAGCTGGCCGACTCGACGGTGGCGACCACGAATCCTTGTGCGAGGATCCGCATCATCATCTTCCGACCAACGACTCGCCAGCCGAAGACGTTTGCGCCGTCGGTCAGCTCGGCCTTGATCTCGTGGATCATGTCGCTCATGGCGAGCGCATTCTCCCGGGTGATGTGGTCGACGACGAGCCGCTCGAGCTCGTTGATGAGCGTGGCGTCGTCCCGGGATTGCCGTTTTCGCGCTCCGGCTCGGAACGCAAGGACGGCGAGGATGAGTGCCCGCGCCGACTCGATGGTATCATCGATCTCGTTTCGTCGAACCTTCTCGATCAATCGCCATGCTGAGCGAGCGCGCTCGAAGCTGTTCGAGGAGGCCAAGATGTTGTATTCGATCTCCGCCTTGAGCCCGTTCGGGTAGAGAGGGAGCTTCGCGCGGCCGGTCGATTCTTCGGGAGGATCGATTCCGAGCACGCTTAGGGCTGTATAGTGTTCGGCGCCCATGGGTCGCCTCGGGGGTGTGAGGGTGGGGGAACTGACTATGAAAAAGGACTGATGAATCTCGTGGATTCTTGTTCCTCGAGAGACCAGCAAGAGTATCGCATATTTTGGTTTTTGTCAAAAGAATTGTGAGTGTCGATATGGCTAATATTAGCGGAATATTGCTCAGCGTCGCGATGAAATTCCGTAGACACAGGCGGGAATTCCCGGTATCATAGGCAGCAATGTATGTCTGTTCCCCAAAAAACCATCCGCAATTTCTGTATTATTGCCCATATCGACCACGGCAAATCCACGCTCTCCGATCGGCTTTTGGAAGTGACGGGCACCGTCGACAAGCGCCAGATGAAGGACCAGCTTTTGGACTCCATGGATATTGAGCGCGAGCGTGGCATCACCATTAAGCTCGCTCCAGCACGCATGAAGTGGGAGAAAGACGGCGTGGAATACACGCTGAACCTCATTGATACGCCTGGTCATATCGACTTCAATTACGAAGTCAGCCGATCACTTGCTGCGGTGAACGGTGCGGTGCTTTTAGTGGACGCGACGCAGGGCGTGCAAGCGCAAACCATCGCGAACTTGTATCTTGCGCTCGAAGAAAACTTGGAAATCATCCCGGTGTTAAACAAGATTGATCTTCCTGCTGCCGATGTGCCCACGCGCAAAGCGGAGCTCGTCAAATTGTTGGGCTGTGCACCGGAAGATATCTTGGCCGTTTCTGGGAAGACGGGAGAAGGCGTGCATGAGTTGCTCGATGCGGTGATTGCGCGCATTCCGTCACCGGAAGGGCATGAGGAAGGCCCTGCGCGTGCCGTGATTTTTGATTCAGCGTATGACGATTACAAAGGCGTCGTTGCGTATGTGCGGGTGATGGACGGGACGTTTCAACGCAGGGATAAGTTGAAAATGCTTGCCACGCAGGCTGATGGGGAGATTTTGGAACTTGGCGCGCTTGCCCCAAAGTTTTCTCCGCGCGATGCACTCGAAACCGGACAGATCGGCTACATCGTGACCGGACTGAAAGATATTCGCGCGTGCCGTGTGGGCGACACGATGACGATCGCGCCGGTGACGCAATCTGTGGAGCCGCTCCCGGGATATCGCGAGGTACGACCGATGGTGTTCGCGGGTGTATTCCCTGCGCAAGGCGATGAATACGGATCGCTCCGTGATGCAATGGATCGATTAAAGCTGAACGATGCTGCGCTTGTGTTTGAGCCAGAGCATTCTCCTGCGCTTGGCTACGGTTTTCGTTGTGGATTTTTGGGCATGTTGCACTTGGAAATCTTGAAGGAGCGGTTGAGCCGCGAATATTCAATCGATCTCGTGGTGACGTTGCCGAGCGTGGCGTATCACGTGTTTGCCAATGGAAAGGCGGATCACGTGGTGACAAAAAGCGCACTCGATTTGCCTGATGCAAGCTTCATTGATCGTATTGAAGAGCCGTGGGCGAAGGTCGACATGATTACGCCAACGGCGTTTATTGGGAATGTGATGACGCTCGCGCAAGAACGACGGGGAATTTATGTGAACACGGATTATCTTTCGGAAGGGCGCGCGATGTTGCATTACGAGCTCCCGCTTTCGGCGATCATTGTGGATTTTAACGATAAGCTCAAAGGAGCATCGAGCGGGTATGCGTCGATGAGCTACGACGTGTTCACCTATCGCGAGGCTGATGTGGTGCGTTTGGATATTCGTGTTGCGGACGAAGCGGTGGATGCATTTGCCACGCTTGTATATCGCGATGAAGCGGAACGTGTGGGCCGACGTGTGCTCGAGGTCCTCAAAGAAAGCATTCCACAACAACAGTTTGTGATTAAGTTACAAGCGTCGGTAGGAGGAAAGATTGTGGCTGGTGAACGTATTTCTGCGCTGCGCAAAGATGTGACGGCGGGTTTGTATGGAGGAGACGCGACGCGCAAACTCAAGCTGCTCGAGAAACAGAAAAAAGGAAAGAAAAAGATGTTGGCGATGGGCGTTGGCTCGGTGGAGATTCCGAGCGAGGCGTACTTAAAGGTGCTCAAGCGCTAAGCATGGATCGCAAACATTTCACCACGTTCTATCATGCGAATGTAAAACGGATTTATCGATACGTGTATTTTCGTGTGGGCAGAAACGCTGCCGTCGCTGAAGATCTTGTTTCGGAAATCTTTTTGAAAGCGCTTGAGCATTTCGCGAGTTACGATGCCACGATTTCGGAGTCGGCGTGGATTTATCGCATTGCGCATAATCGCGTGTTGAACTACTGGCGTGACAACAAGCAGGCGTTCGATATCGACGATGGTGCGATTGTTGCAGAAATCGGTGGGGTTGAGCATCGGGGAACGTATGCGGATCGTCTTGATTTGGAGCAATTGCTTGCAAAGCTTTCACCGGAAGAGCGTGAGCTTGTAACGATGAAGTATCTTGTGGGGTATCCCTATGCACGGATGGGGGAGATATTGGGACGATCGTCGGACTCCGTGAAAGTTGCAACACATCGCGCAATCCAGAAATTGAAAAAACTATGTTTACCCTCCAAAAAATAATGCATCGATTTACGCGCGGAGCGAACCCACGTCGCGCTTTCGTGAAGCGCTTGTGGCAGCGGCTCGACGCAGAACTCCCCGTGCCGTCGCGTGGTGAACGTGTCTTGTTTGGTGTGCGACGTGTTGCGATAGGGCTCGCGATTGCACTGCCTGTGCTCGTTATGAGTACGGGTGCGTATGCATATGGAAGTGCATCGGTTACCGAGGAGAGCGTGCTTTATCCTGTGAAGCATAGTATTGAGCGCGTGGAAGCATCGTTTGCGCGCACGCCAGATGACCGCGCGGCCTATCACGTTCGCATGTATCAACGGCGATTAGAAGAGACGGAGCGATTGTTACGACGTGATCACGCGGTTCGTGAAACACTTGATGCGGCGATGATTGAAGAGGATACCGCAAACACCGTCCTTGAGCGCGATGATGTTCTCGTGGAGCGACGAGAAAAACATCGCGAAGATTTGCAGCGTTTGCGCGTGCGTTACGAAATGCTCCGTGATCGTGTATCCAATGATGGAGCGCAACGATAATCTCTTGCGGTCCGCATTACTCTTCACTTTGTTTGTATGAAGAACGTCACGCGCGCAATGATCGCATCTGCTGTCATTCTTTCGGTTGGTGTTGCTGTTCTCCCGTCAATCACGCTTGCGGCATCCGGGAGCCGGCCGTCATCATCCATGAGGCATGAACGACCGGATCGCGATCGAGCAGGTGGCATGATGGGCGATATTACGGCGATCAATGCGAATAGTGATGGCACTGGCACAATTACCGTCACCACGGTGAAGCCGATGCCTGGACGCCCCGGACATGATTTCCGTGATGATGGTCGTGCGGATCGGACACTTCCGGTGCCTGGGAGTAGCGTTACCATCACGTACAATGCGGATACCGTATTTATGATCAAGGGTGATGAGGGATCGGTCGCGAATCTCGCTGTTGGCGATCGCATCCGATTCAACGGTGCGCAGAAAGATGGTGAAATTCTCCCTGTTCGTCGCATTACGACCGACCTGCAACCAATGCGTGCACATCGCGGCATCATGGGTACGGTGACTGCGGTCGACACCGGAGCGAATATACTCACAATCCTGAGCACCGCACATAAGAATCACGATGCGCGCACCATGACGGTGCAGTATTCCGACAGCACAACGTTTGGTGACGATGGTGACGCAGCAACAGAGAGCGATGTGAACGTTGGCGACAGCGTGCATGTTGCAGGCAAGATCACCACCACAGATAATGCCGTGGCAATCACGGACGTTCGACACATTGAGATCAAGTAATTTTACAGTGATTCCCAACACTCGAGCCCATCCGGGCTCGAGTGTTTCGTTTTTCATCTTCTTTTCACAAAAACAGCACGCCGCGTCTCCCTTGCGAGAGCCGCGGCGTCGTGCGTTCGTGGTGGTGTCGTGCCTAGCAGTAGTCGATGTCGGTCTTGTCCGCCTCCGGCTCATCTTCAACGGAACGAAGCGATTCTTCCACTGGACCAATCGCGCGGAGATAGATCTGACGGACCTGATCAATCGCTGCGTGATCCATTGGAAGGTAGTCCCTCCCTTCTTTTCTGTAGAAGACGAGAACCGGTTCGTTGGTATCCTTGAATGTGCCGGAGAACAACTCGCACCAGTACTCACCGATTTCTCCGAAGGCGATACGCATCTTGAGCTGTGCGATGACGAGCCTTCCGTCAACTTGAAGCGCGACGCTGGACTTGGGTGGAAGGCGTGAAGGCTTCTTGTCCGCGGTGACGCACGTTGCACCGGCAGCATGGATATAGTTGTGGTACTCCTGCATCCAATCTTCTGCCTCTTCGCCGTGGAGCAATGCTCCGCCCAGCAGTCCATCGAAGGATCGTCCTCCAATGATGCGGAGCACGCCCACCGTGTATTCCGCGCTCAGGTCTTCGAGGTCGACGTCATCGAGTGCGGCGATCGCGATGTAGTTGTCCTCTTCATCCTTGAAGAGTGCAATGACCGTTGCACGATCGTATAGATCGTCCTTCGGAACGATCTGCACGTGATCTCCGTATCGCAAAGCACGAGGATCGAATCGAGAGCGCTTCATGGAGCTCATGTGTTCCTCCTTGCCCAGGATTGGGACGAAGCACGGTAACGTGAATTCCGGATTTTTGCAACCAATGTTCTCGCACAAAAACAGCACGCCGCGTCTCCCTTGCGAGAGCCGCGGCGTCGTGCGTTCGTGGTGGTGGTGCTCATGCTCGCACTTTGGGGAGCATGAAATCCTCGGGGCGGGGCTGGATGACGCCTTCCTCGATCTGCAGGCGACGAAGAATCGCTCTGCACAAATTGGCGTCGGTCACGTCGACCTCGTAGTAAAACCACTCGTCATCATTCGCGACGCTGATTCGCTCGAGGATGACGATGAGATGTTTGGGTGGTTCTGCCTTTGCTGCGAAAATATCGTACGTGACGTCCCGGTAGGCCACGGTTGAGAGAAAACCGACGATCACTGGCCCGTACTTTTCCGTCTCAAGAAACCATTCGTCGCTCTCTTCTCCCTCAACGTTGAGAAAAGCGGGAGCGTGTTCAGAGCTGATAATTTCCGCGCTCTGCACGAGGTAGTGGATCGTTGCCTGTAGTGCACAGGCATCCGCTATTTCCTTGTGTTCAGGCGCGAGCGGATAGAACACGCCGCTCTTCATGGTTCCAACAAAGAAGTCACAGTCGAGCACGCTCGGATAGCGATCGTCATCAACGACGACGACGGCTATTGGTCCGAGTGTCTTGTGGTGTTGCCGAAAGATGATCCGGAACCGGAGCGTATCCATGGTCATCACATCCTCCTGATCCCCGGGATTGGGACAAGTTACTGTAGGCATATTTGCATATTTTCGCAACTCTCATCCCCAGTGCGGAGTGACGGGGAGAGGAAAGATTGTTACCGTACGCACGTATGACCAAGAAAACGATTCGACGCGTTGCCGCCGTCGTGGCAGTACTCGTGATGATTTCGATGGTGGTTTCCATGGGATCGATGGGGTGGTAATTGCATTGCTATGGCGTCATCTCCGTGGAACATTGCTCCTCGCGTGCATGACGACATCGTCACGCAGCTTTTGGTGAATCGTGGCGTTGCGCCGGAGGATCGCGACGTTTTTTTGCATCCGAATTGGGAACGCGATACGCATTCACCGAATGTCTTTACGCAGATGCGAAATGCCGTTGCTGCGATGTTCGCCGCACTTGAACAGGGAGACGCAATCGTGATTCATGGCGACTATGATGCCGATGGCGTTTCCGGATCCACACTGTTGTATGGTGCGCTGCGTGATATCGCCGCACGGATGAACTACGATCTGCACATCGAGGTGTTTCTGCCGGACCGAGAACGTGATGGGTATGGTGTTGCAATGCACACGATTGAACGCTTTATCGTCGAGAAGAAAAAAGTGTTGATCACGGTGGATTGTGGAATTGCAAATGGGCTTGAACTTGATCGTGCGCACGATGCGGGGATTGTGACAATTGTGTGCGATCACCATCAGATGGGTGTGCATTTCCCGGCGCATGCATTCGTGCTTCATCCGCTTGCACCGGGGGAGACGTATCCGAACAAAACGTTATGCGGGACGGGTGTTGCGTTTAAGTTTGCGTCGGCGTTGATCGACGAGGCACGGGCTCGTGGTGCTGATTTTCCCGAAGGCTATGAGAAATGGTTTCTTGATCTCGTCGCCATTGCGACGGTGACGGACGTGATGCCACTGACGGGAGAAAATCGTGTACTCGAAACGTTTGGATTGCGTGTGCTGAACAAAACGCGCAGGCCGGGGCTTCGTGCGATTCTTGCCGCATCAGGCACAGAGCTTGGGTCGGTGGGAACCCAGGAGATCGGGTTCCGCATCGGCCCGCGGCTGAACGCGGCGGGGCGATTGGCGAGTGCGCAGCTTGCGTTTGATGCGCTCGCAGCGGAGTCGATTGAGGATGCGGACCGTTCCGCGGCTGCGCTTGAGGCGTTAAACAAGGAACGTCAATCAATATTTCGATCGTCGTACAAAGAGGCGGTGGAGATTGTGCGAGGATCGGTTGATATCAATTCGGTGCTTGTTGTGTCGAGTGAAACGTGGCTCCCGGGAATCGTTGGGCTCATCGCGGGGCGCTTGGTAAATGATTTCGGCAAACCGGCGTTCGCGCTTACGAAAGTGCACGATAAATATGTTGGGAGCGGCCGAACAGCGGGCGGACTGCATCTCGTGGAAGCGATGAATGCGTGTGGTGATATTTTCTTGCGGAAGGGCGGGCATCCGCAAGCGTGCGGGCTGACGATTGCCACGCAAGAGCATGTGATGTTGTTTCGTGAACGCGTGAATGTGTTTGCGGCTGATGTATTTGGCGCGCATGGTCCGCAACAGCCATTGATGATCGATGCCGTGGTGCATCCGTCAACACTCACGCTCGACATCCTTGAGCAGCTCGATGCATGTGCGCCATTTGGCGAAGGAAATCGTCCGCCAGTGTTTGCCACGCTCGGCGCCACGGTGATGGCGGCGGAAACGATGGGCGCGACGGGAACGCATCTTCGATTAACGATTCTCGATGCATGCGGTGTGGTGCAGAAGATGGTGGGGTTTGGACATGGGGAATTAGCGCAGACGCTCGCGATGGGGGATGTGATTGATATCGCGTATGCACCGGGTGTGAATGTGTGGAATGGGCGACAGGAGGTGCAGTGTAGAATAGTGGACGTACGAACCGTGTAATACGAAATCAATCACGCTATTTATGAATCATGTTCGTATGTATGCCGACGGGGGATCGCGCGGGAATCCCGGCCCTGCGGCAGGTGCCGCGGTGTTGTTTGCGGTGAATGCGGACGGATCACAGGGCGAACGTGTTTCGGAGGTGGCGAAGTACATCGGCATTGACACGAACAATCAGGCGGAATACACCGGGATCATCATCGGGCTTCAACGTGCGCGGGAATTGGGATTCGATTCAATCGATGTTCGACTCGATTCGGAGTTGGCCGTGAAACAACTGAACGGACAGTACAAAGTGAAGAATCCAGAGATTGCCAAGCGATTCTTGGAGGTGCACAACCTCCGCGTGCAGTTTTCCCGCATCACATTCACGCACGTGTTCCGTGAACAAAACGCCGCGGCAGACGCACTCGTGAACGCAACACTCGACGCGGTGCAGTAGGTATTTTATCGATCAGAATCGTACGGTCGATTTAGTAAAAAAGAGGTCAAAGCTAAGCTTTGACCAAAAAAGATTTAAAAAACATGGCCATTTCGTTCAAAAGTAAAAGTCAAAGCTAAGCTTTGACCGAAACCTATGCGCACGACCCCGCTTGTCAGCGAACAAATCTATCACGTCTACAACCGTGGCGTCGATCGCCGCGATATCTTTCTCGGTGATGAAGACCGCCGCCGATTTTTGAGGAGCTGTATTATTTTCAACGATGATGAGGTCATTCATAAAAAGCCCCTCCTGCTCGAGGACGGCAGTCATCCGCCTGGCGCACAGAAGCCGCTCGTTTCGATTCTCTGTTACGCCCTCATGAATAATCACGTTCATTTTCTTTTGCAGCAAAATGGTGACGATGGCGTTGCGCGTTTCATGCAGCGTCTTGGAACGGGGTACACGAAGTACTTCAACCGGAAGTATGAGCGCACGGGTGCATTGTTTGAGTCCACATACAAAGCGGTCATGGTCGACACTGAAGAACAACTTCTTCACACTGCCCGCTACATTCATTTGAATCCCATCGATCTCTTTCTCGATGCTGCCGATCCCACCGAGGAGCTCCTTGAGTATCCGTGGTCGAGTTTTCGTTATTATATCGGTCGTGCACACGATCCTGTCATTTCCCCGAATCTTCTTGCATCGATGATGGATGCTGATGAGTGTTTTACGTTCACAAGGGAGTGGATCCCGCAGCGCGAGATGATCAAACTCAGTTTCGATTAACCGTTGATCGTGATTGCTCGTGTTATACTTTGCGTACTATGGGCATCTTTGGGAAGAAACGTGAGGAGAAGTCTCCTGCGCTGCTTGGCGTCGATTTTGGCACAACGGGATTGAAAGTGGCTGAGTTGGTTCCCGAAGGTGGCAAGGTTCGCATTGTGACGTATGGCTATGCGGATGTTCCGGTAGGCGGCGATGCAGCCGCGTTGTCGGTTGACGATCCGGAGCGTGCGGCCAAGGTGTTGCGTGCAGTGATGAAGGAAAGCGGTATGAAGGCCACGCGTGCCGTGGCGTCGTTGCCGGGATCGAGCGTATTTCACGCGATTATTAGCATTCCAACACCACGGTCCGCACGTGATGATTTGCGTCCCATTGTGGAAGCACAGGCTGCGAAGCTTTTTCCACTTCCGCTGGAAGAGATGATTGTGGATTCACACGTGATTGATAAAGAGCTTTTACCAAAAGAAGAGATCGTCGCAAAAGGCAAAAGCAAGAAGGACGACGGTGATGCTTCCGCAGCAGATGAAGCCGTTACACAAGCAAAAACGGTGCGCGTGCAAGTAACGGCAGCCCCGAAAGCGCTCGTCCAAAAATACATCACCGTTTTTCAAAAGGCGAAAATCGAATTGGTTTCTTTGGAGACGGAAGCGTTTGCGCTCATGCGGTCGTTGGTTGGGAAGGATACCGCGAAAGTGATGATTGTTGATATTGGCGGCGATCGAACGAACATTGTTATTACGGAACGCGGTGTGCCATATGTGACGCGCGGCATTAAGTCGGGAGGAATGCTTGTCACGCAAGCGCTTGCGAGTGCAATGGGGACGAATGTTCATGACGCGGAAGCAACAAAGAAGGATTTAGTGCTCGCCAATCGCGCCACGATGTCGCCCGTGGTTGCAAATGCAGTGAAGCCATTGTTACACGAGATGAAGTATGCACTCGACATGAATACGCAGCAGGACTTTCATAACGGGAAACCGGTCAGCAAAGTGATTATCACGGGTGGATCGGCGATGCTTGCGGGCCTTGAGGGTGCAATGACGAAGGCGCTCAACGTGAATGTGTATCTTGGTGATCCTTGGGCACGTATTGCAACGCCGCCACAAGCACGGGTTGTTCTTGATGAGGTTGGGAGCAGGTTTGCGGTTGCGGTCGGTCTTGCGATGCGCGTGAAAGACGACGGAGAGCATTATGGGAAATAGCAATCAACTCGTGGTGATGATCTCGACGCAAGCTCCACTGATCGCCGCGCTCGAACGCCATTTTGAGCGCGTCCATGTGCGGAGCACTGTGTTGCGAGAATTTCCCGAGTTTTATCGTCGCGTGGTTTCGCTTCGCCCAACGGTGCTCGTGGTTGATGAATGGGGCGTTGATGATGTCGTGCCGCATCTTACGAAGATTCGCGCACATCCCGTTTGTGCAAAAATTCCGCTTCTTGTGTTGTGTTCGCATGGAAGCCCGCAGCGCATCCATGCCATGCACGAGGCAGGAAGTAATGATATTATGCTTTTATCGCATCATACGCCACGTGACATTGTGTCACGTGTACAAGCGCTTCTTTCTCTATGAATCGTCTCGCAGAAGTATTGATTGTTGGAGCAGTGATCGGCGTTATTGGTGTCTTTTCGGGATATGCGGTGATGACGGCGCGTGCGCATACGCGCGATGTTACTCGGGTTGCCCATGTTCGTGAGATGCAGATGGCACTTGAATTGTATTTTCAGAACCACAGTACATATCCGGTTTCTGTGGAGCCACTTGCGCTTGGCCAGGCATTGACCGCGTGCTTATCGCAAGAAGGGTTTGGTGCTCCGTGTGCGAAAAATGGTCCGACGCCATATCTTATGGCAGTGCCCACGCCACCACGAACCGGACTGCACGAACGGTCGTCCTGTAGCAATGTGGCGAATGCGTATTGTTATAGCGGAAGCGCCGAGGCGTTCCACATTCAATTTGAGCTTGAGCGCGGGAATGCAGTGCTTGGTTTGGCAAAGGGTGTGAATTGTGCCACAGAATCAGGATTTGAGCCCGGGCAGTGTGCAGCAATTGTTGATACGCAATAATCTATGGGAACCACGCTTCTTGCTCTCGTGACTGCCGGAGTGCTCGGTTTGCTGTGTGGCGCGTTTGTGAACTCATTTCTTTTGCGCACGCCTGAGGGTTTGCGGTTTACTGCGGGGAGACGAAAGTGTGTGACCTGCGCACGCCCGATGCGTGTTTCAGATCATGTGCCGCTGGTGAGTTATGTGGCCATGAAAGGAAAATGTCGGGCGTGTAAAACCGTCATTCCGTGGCAATATCCGGCGGTGGAAGTGGCGATGTTGTTGCTTTTTGTGGGATTCGCGTGGCAGTTGCTTGCAACAAACGCGGGCGATGGCGCAACGGCGAGTGCGATTGGCATCGCGTTCGGCTATTTTATTCGCAATGCGTTGATTGCGATGCTCCTCGTGCCAATCTTCATGTTTGATTATCGTGCGAGTGTTATCCCTGATCGATTGTCGATTCCTGCGATGATTATTGCTGTTGCTTTGAACGCGGTATTGGGCGTCGATCCACTTGCAATGCTTCTTGGCGGATTTCTTTTGGGAAGTTTCTTTGCAATTCAATACGTTGTTTCACGAGGAACGTGGGTTGGCGGGGGAGATGTTCGTGTGGCGATGGTGATGGGCTTCTTGCTTGGCCCTGTTCTCGGCGTTTTTGCGCTGTTTACCGCGTATATCCTTGGTGCAATCACTGGCGCATTCCTTCTCCTTTCTCGTCGACGTGATTTGCATAGCCACGTTCCGTTCGGCACGTTTATGGTGGTGGGAACATTCGTCGCGCTTTTTGTGGGCGAGCATATCGTCCGCTGGTATCTTGGGTTGCTGTCGTGAGGTATTGATCGGAGTTGAGTCTTTGAAAAGGTAGGACGTGAGCGTCGGCGAGGTCGACGTTGATCGATTCGTGTTGATGATGTTTCTGGTTGGACCTGAATCTTTGACGGGGTTGGGACGGAGGGTCGGCGGAAGGGCAGAATCGGCGATCATAACAGTTGAGTGTGGGGGTGTTCTTTTTGAAAAAGTACCCCCTGCTCATGCAACTCATTTGCATTAAGGAGCCTGGTTGCGTAATCGATGATGTGCACAATCGATTGTGTCGCGCTCCGATGGTGAGTGTCGATCTATTTCTTTTTGATCTCATTATTCATGTATCAAAACCATTACAGCGATTTTTATCGCTCAATTTTCGCGACACTTAAACACCCTACTTCACAAAAAATGACATGCACTCAGACTCTGCTTTCGCCAATTGATCCGATTCACATCCCTTTCAAAGATTCAGGTGTGTTCATATGGATAACGATGTGCTCCGAGAGGTGCTCGAATGTGTCGCGAAAATGTCAAAGCTTAGCT
>CAZVBP010000004.1:0-22105 GCA_964625515.1 uncultured Gammaproteobacteria bacterium | reverse complement strand
AGCGAAAGCGGCCAATGAGGCCGCCTCTCGTGTCTACTAAACGGGGTACGGATCAGTATGTACTGTCTCATTTGTCTCACTTTACCCCCGAGCCGTGTTCCACTTTGTGCCATTTTGGTCACCGAAAACACCCGACCCACATGCCTTAAAATCTCTCAAACAGAAGTCACCGAAAAGCCCTTAGAATACCCCTACAAATTTGGCACTGAACGCGCGTACACCGCCACGTAAAAACACCAGCTTGTCTGGTGTTTTTACGTGGGTTAGCCAAGTTTCTGCTTCTCCCAAAGATCGAAAAATCGTCCACGCTTTTTGTACAGTTCGTCAAAAGAACCTGTTTCCAGAACGCACCCTTTCTCAATGACGATAATGCGGTCCATTTCTTTGATCGTTGTTAATCGGTGCGCAATCACCACTGCGGTGACTTTTTTAAAAAACACATGGAGTGAGTCGCGAATCTTTTCTTCCGATTCAAGATCAAGATGCGATGTTGCTTCGTCAAGAAAAAGAATATCGGGCTCTTTAAAAATAGCTCGTGCGATTCCGACACGCTGTCGTTCGCCGCCAGAAAGTTTGACGCCTTTTTCGCCAATATGCGTTTCAACGCCATAAGGAAGCCGTGAGAGAAATGGAGTGACGTGCGCGATGGTGAGTGCTTGCTGAAGCATCGTTTCGTCTTTCGCCATTAATGGGTTGGCAATAGTGATATTTTCCCGCAAGGAGAAATTAAACACCTCAGTTTCTTGGAGCACGATGGTTGCGCGCTTGTAATACGAATCCTTTTTAATCTTCGGCAAAGGGATATCGTCAACGAATATTTCACCCGTGTATCCCTCATTTTCTTTGAGCAGTAGCTTAAATAGTGTTGATTTTCCAGCGCCAGAAACGCCTACGATGCCAATGCGTTCGCCGCGATGAATATCAAATGTGACGTCATGGAGCACTTGTTCGCCGCCGTAAGAAAAACCAACATGGCGCAAGGAAATCGTTTTCCAATGATCGGGAAACTCCCTTTTCCCATCGACACCATTTTTGTACACCGGCACGTGAAGAATTTCCATCATTCTTCCAATTTCTTGCTTGGACGTTACATACGTTTCAACAACATCCGAAAGTTCGGTGACGGATTCTTGAATTCTGCTGAAGTAACCGTAAAAGAGAAGAAGAAATCCTACGTCGTAATTTCCTGCGAAGATTCCTCGCGCAATAACCACGAGCATCGCAATGCGGAAGGTATTCGCCCAGAGGCCCAGAGCTGCATTGCGCTGTTGGAAACAGAGAATGCGTCGTTGAATACGTGAGAGTGCTTCTTGTGAAGTACGCCGAACAAGCCTCATCAACGGACCAATCATGTTGAGTACTTTTGTGGTGCGAATGTTGTTAATGCCTTCAAACAAAATTCCGCTTAATTCCTCTTCTTTTATATTCACCGCCCGAGCAGCTGCGCTCGCTCGTTTGAGAAGCTTTCGAGAGATTCCATAAAACGTCGCAATAAAGACCGCGGAGACGAGCGAAATCATTGGGTCGATTGACGCCATGATGAAGACCATACCTAGCAGAACAATCGCGATTTCAATCACGTTGTTAAACCAAATACGCCCCAGCACACCTATTGCGTTTGCTCCGCGTTCGATTCTTTTTAGCTTGTTTCCTGCATTTTCCCGTTCGTGCCAGCCAATATCAAGATGATACAAATGCTCAATGGCATTACTTTGCGTTTCGAGCTGCGCTCGTTCCAGCACGTTGAAGCCCCGGGTTCGCGCAAGATATTGTCCACCAATACGCACAATGACCGCTCCCGCCCAAAGGAGGAGAATGGTGTACAGCGGCGCCACGGGCATGCCGGGCCTCCATGCGCTTAAAAAGGTGACGACGGATGCCAAGGCATATGCGGGATAGAGCCAAACGATGTCTCCGGAGAGTCGGCATAGCGACGCAAAAACAAAACGACCACGATATGGCTTTATGAACGTGGCAAAATCGTGGAATAAGTTGCGTAGCCCGTACTCTGCTTTTTTCATGAAGAAAGTATATCAAACCAACAAAAAGAGCAGCCCGCATCCGGACTGCTCATTTTGTTACCGAATCACTGCGTCATACACAGATTGTGTTTCCGCTTCGAGTTGCTTGTGGAAGGCGTTCACTTCGTCGTTCGTGAGGGTTCGATCAATGCTGCGATACGTAATGCGGAAGGTGTAACTTGTTTTTCCTGCGCCGAGCTTCGTTTCGTTCTCGAATTGATCAAGGAGCTTCATTTCTTCCACCATATCGCCACCGATTACTTCGCGAATGAGTTCGTAGTATCGATGAATGTTGAATGTTGCGTTGTTCACGATGAAAGAGATATCGCGAATGACGGCAGGGTATTTGCTTACGGGTGTGTATGGCTGATCGATGTTTTCGAATTGCTTGAGCACGCGGGGGTCTTCCGATCGAAGCAAGCGAATATCGGGGATGCGCATTTTGATCATGGCGAGTCGGTCTGCGCCAAGGCCGAATGCCCAGCCGGTATAGAGTTCCGGATCAAGTCCGAGGTTTTTGATTACTGCGGGATGGGGGATGCCTGCGCCAAGAATTTCCACCCACGCATCGTCCCAGGAGATATTCATTTCGATGCTGGGATCGGTGTACGGGAATCGATCCACGGCGAACATGCCTTTCACATCTTGTCCGAAGAGCGACTGTGCAACTTCGGTGAGAATATTTTCGAGGTCGATTTGCTTCATGACTTTGATGTCTTTCCTACAGATAAAGAGGCCGTCGATATGGTGAAGTACGTTCGAGTGCTGCCAATCAATCTCGTCTCGTCGATACACTGTGCCGTAACAGATCGCACCCACAGAGCCATACTTGTGCAACTTTTCGCGCACCTCCGGAATATCGAGATAATATTTCCACATGTGGCTCACGTGCGAGCGCAGAATGTGCGTATCGTCCACGTAATACGTGTCGCTCCCAGAACGAGCGGGGTGATCTTTGGGGAAGTTGAACAGGTCGAAGATGAGCGTTGGCGATGTCACGGAAGGAATGGTGATGAGGTCGAATCCTTGAAGGCTGTTCACGTTGAGCACGCGCTCCGTAATCGTCTTCACCGGGCTTCCATCCTGGCGCGTTAAATCTGGCAATGCGAGATAGTCTTTCAATCGTTTTCCTTGTGTATCCGTGCGCGCATCGAGCGCTTTGAGGATCGTTTCCTGTTCATCAAGCGGAACGGTGTACTCGGTGCGTTTGAGATGATCTGCGTGGTAGATAGAGTTCATAGATATTGAGATTATTGTGTTTGTAAAAACAGAAAACCCGCGTACGGCGGGCGTTCTTCATCGAAATCTTCATTCAGACGGATGCGAGAAAGTGCCCACCTATGCGGGAGGGGTAAAGGGAAAGAAATTGGAGACGTGTGCTGAAATCATATGATAAATCGAGCATAGCAGGTTTTTTCATTGTGGCAAGCCACATGAGGTCATGTTACCCTTTTCCTATATGACCAAGGAGCACGATTTTGGGAATCGGATTACGGCGAATGCGCTGGGGGCGGACGATGGGAAGGAATTGGTGGCGCGTGCGTGGGAGTACATGCGATCGACGCACAATCTTGTGCCGTGCGATGAGGCTGCGCTGTTCACGGGGGTGTATTACGATGCTGCGAAGGTGGGGAGCGTGATTGCGCGTGCAAAGAATGGGGAGGGGGAGACATTTGTGGTGAAGTTTCAACTTCGTCCGTTGCCATTTGATGAGGGGTTTATCATCCGCAACGTGGAAACGAATCTCCGCAGTAATCGTGTTCGCACGGTGAAGATTATTGACGATGCAGCATGGTCTGCTGAGCGGGGTTTTGGCTATCTCATCTTCGAAGACCTTTCCCATCTCCCAAATCTGTGGAGCAACGCGCCCACCAGTGGAAACGATCGCGCGCTGCATAAACAATTCATCGATGAGTTCTCACAATCGGTGTTGCCATTGCGCATCCGTGGGTTGAGCGACCAGTGGCATCGCTTCAGGAAAAGGTGTTGGAGGCTTTCGGGCATTTCCAACGCATCGCACAGCAGAGTGCACATCACCACATCACTGATGATGAGCTCATGCCCTTCGTCGATCAATATCTTTCCGTGGTGCGGTCGGAAAAGAGTTGGCCGGAACTGGTGTTCACGCATGGGCACCTCTCTGGTTTTGATGTGAAGGTCGATGAAAGTGTGAATCACTTCATCCTCATGGCTAATTTGTATTGGTCCTGGCGGCCAAGGCAGTACGAGCTTGTGTTTCCTATTTGGGTCGACGTGATGCAAATTCGTGACGCGTCTCTCACATTTGATGTGTTTCTTGAGCGCATCATGGCCTGGCACGACCTTTGGGCGATTGATGATGCGAATGAACGCGCATTCTGGCTCATGCTCTTCGATCGTGCGCACAGCACCATCATGCTCGACCTTGGCGCGAGCGAATGGAAGGAAGGCGAAACGGCGCAGAAGCAAGCGTTGCTCGAGTGTTGGGAGCAGTTGTTCCATTGGATTTTGAAAGAGAAGCTCATGTAGGGGGATTTCGATTCTCCTCATGATATACTTTTCCCATATGGCAAAGGGGAAGAAAGAAAATGTGGAGGCGCGAGTGGAGGAGGGGACCGAGGGGGAAGTGCTTGATGCTGGCACGCCGATTATGAGTTGGGAGACGTGGGAGTTCCCGCTTGTGGAACGGAGTAAGCGTTGGTACATCATCGCATCGATCGTGGGGCTCTTTTTTATGGTGTACGCGCTCTTCACAGCGAACTTCATTTTTGGAGTGATCGTTTTGATGTTTGCGGTGATTACGTTGTTGCGGGATTTGAAAAAGCCAGCACGTGTGCCGGTGCACATCACCACGTCGGGACTCGTCTTTGGGGGAGACTTTTATACCTTCGAGAACATTCGTGATTTTTCGCTCACGTACAACCCGCCCGAGGTGCAGAATCTGTACGTCACGTTTCACGGCAGATTTCGCCCGATGCTCTCGATTGATTTGGAGGGGATGAATCCCAACGAGGTTCGACAGGCGCTTTTGCCGTTTGTCTTTGAAAATCTTGAGCGCGAAGGGGAAAGTTTGACAGACGTCCTCCGCCGCGTGTATAAATTGTAAGGATTTTCGGTGTTTATTTTAGTTTTTGTTTAGAAAATGTACTACGTTTGGCAAATGCAACGTGAGTACAAAACGTATTAAGTTGGCTTAATACTCGGAGGCACGAGGACCGAAGCGAAACGTACCTCATTGTACGGTGAGCGAGGACCGCAGTGCCGACAACGTAGTAAGCCAACTTGGATACGTTTTGGCTAAGATAAGTACAAAATGTATTAAGCTTGCATAATGTGCAAGGAGTCGCAAGGACCAAAAGCGAGGCGTACTTCATTTGTACGACGAGCGACGGTCCGCAGCAACGACGACGCAGTATGCAAACTTGGATACATTTTGTGCGCCCGTAGCTCAGTTGGATAGAGCATCAGCTTGCGGAGCTGAGGGTCGTACGTTCGAGTCGTGCCGGGCGCACCATACAAAAGCTCGTAATTTTGTCTATTTTCGACTCCGATTTTCGGAAACTTCCTCAACGTACATCTGGGTACGTCTCGGAAGCTTTCCTCAATCGTCATCGAAACTAGCCTAAAATTACGAGCTTTTGTAACTCCCGCGTTTGCTTCGCTATACGTCTCTGTACGGTTCGAACGGTGCTCGACGACTCCTAGCCATGAACAATTTTATGAGGTTTTGTTATCAGCGCGGTTTCATATACGTTCACATCGTTCCTCGTCCGTTCCCTTTCTCTTTCTCCAAGCAAGCACAGGGAGCTGCTCTTGGAACGAAACGATCAGATGCCCAGCCATAGTCGAGCGGAGCGAGACGTTATGGCGTCGCATCGCATCGTTGAGTGGAAAGAGCAGCTCCCTGTGCTTGCCTATCTCCCTCTTTCCCTAAGCGCCATCATGGCATGCTGCAAAACGAATCCGCTGAGGACAGCCGCAGTGAGCGCAGCGAACGTTGCGGCGTTTCCGAACCGGATGAGTGTGCAGCATGCCATGATGGCGCTTGTCTCTTTCCCATTTCTCTGCTACCCTTCGTTGACGAATTTCAATACGTTGACGCGTGCGTATGGCGTTTCATCTCACAGATTCTGTATCGAGCATTGCGGGAATTGGTGCAGCGAAAGCAAAGGATTTTGTTCGTATTGGCGTCGTCTCTTTGCGGGACGCGCTTTTTGATTTTCCTTTTCGCTACGACGACCTTTCCCATGCGGTCCCAATTGCAGATGCAAAGCCTGGCGCAAAAGTAACGGTGCAAGGAACCATTACCGCCATTGAAAACCGTCGGAGCCAAAAGTCGTGGCGCATGATGGTGACGGAGGCACTTGTGCAGGACAGCACTGGGACAATAAAGGCGGTGTGGTTTCATCAAGGATTTCTTACGAAAGTGATCAAACCCGGTCAGGTAATGTCCCTTGCGGGGAAGGTGGATGATCGGTACGGGCTTTCGCTCGTGAACCCGGTGTATGAAATTTTAGGCAAAGTAGATACCACGAAGCATACCGGGCGAATCGTCCCCATTTATCGTTTAACGGGAGCGCTCACCCAAAAGCTCCGCCGCAAGGTTGCCGAGGCCGCATTATCGGCGTTGAAGGAAGTGGAGGAATGGATGCCGTCGCGCGTCATTCGCGAGGTCGATCTCCTTTCGCTTCCCGATGCAATTTCAGAAATGCATTTTCCACGTTCGGAAGAAGAAAAAGATGCTGCATTGCGTCGATTAAAATTCGATGAGTTTTTCCTGCATCAACTCCTTGCTGCAAAAAATCGACGAGAGTTGCAGCAGCAGAAAGCGCCGAAGATTCCGTTTTTTGAAAAACTCGTACGCGATATCGTTGCTGAATTGCCGTTTACGTTAACAGGCGCGCAAAAGAAAGCGATTTGGTCCATCATTCAAGACATGAATCGCCCGGAGCCAATGAATCGTTTGTTGGAAGGCGACGTGGGAAGCGGAAAAACAGTAGTCGCAGCGATCGTTGCATTGAACGCGGCGAATGATGGGTGGCAAACGTCGATGCTTGCCCCGACGGAAATCCTCGCGGAACAGCATGCACAAACATTGCAGCGCTTGTTTGGACACCGCATGACGATTGCGCTCTACACGCGTACAAAGCGACGCGTCGGCGGAAAAGAGGTGACGAAAGCGCAGCTGCTCGCCGCATTACGAAATGGTGCGGCGCAGATGGTGGTGGGCACGCATGCGCTCCTCACCGAAGAAGTACTGTTCGATCGGCTTGGCGTGATTGTGGTGGACGAGCAGCATCGATTCGGTGTGCGTCAACGTCAGGCGCTGAAGGATAAGCGTGGTCACGATGATGGCGTGCCACACCTGCTTTCTATGACCGCAACACCAATTCCGCGGTCGCTTGCATTGGTGCTGTATGGCGATCTTGATCGCTCGATTCTCGATGAATATCCCGAAGGGCGAAAGCCAATCATCACGAGCATTGTGGAGCCGGGGCGTGAAACGCCTGTGTATACGGCAATGCGCAAGGAAATGGATGCCGGCCATCAGATTTTTGTGGTATGTCCCCTCATTGAGGAGTCGGATGCATTAGGCGCAAATTCAGTTCACGATGTCCATAAAGAGTTCATCGCGGGACCATTTGAGGGGTACCGTGTGCTCATGTTGCATGGTCGCATGAAGACGAAGGAAAAAGATGACGTCATGCGCGCATTTGCGAGTGGGGAAGCGGATATGCTCATTTGTACCACTGTGGTGGAAGTGGGCGTGGATGTGCCAAATGCCACGGTGATGTATGTGGAAGGTGCAGAGCGTTTTGGCTTGGCGCAGCTGCATCAGCTTCGTGGTCGTGTGGGTCGTGGTGCGCACCAAAGTCACTGTTTCTTGCATCCCACAGGAATGCTCGGCGAGATTGCGCGCATGCGTCTTCAGGCCGTCGTAGAAAGTCAGGACGGTTTTGATTTGGCGGAAAAAGATCTGCAACTTCGCGGACCGGGAAACATCTTTAGCACCGCACAGTCGGGATTCGATCAGTTCAAGCTCGGGACGATGCATGATATTGATCTCATGGGATCGGCGAAAGACTTTTCCAAAGAGTTGCTCGACGAGAGCCCTGATCTCGCGCTCTATCCACCGCTCAAGAAACGGCTCGTCGAGTACGTGGATGAAGTGCATTTTGAGTAGGAAATTCTCGTATCCACAATCGGAACGGGACGTGATATATTCGATGTATCTCCATGTGACGGAGTTTATTCTTGCGACACACACGCGCGGGGAGGCGGTGGAAGTTCGTATTGCATCAAAACTATGCTTGATGCCAATGACATTCAGGTGTTACATAGCATGTTCGCAGAGCAGGACGTGCGGCTTGAGGAAAAACTCGAGCAAAAGCTGAATCAAAAGCTTGATGAGAAACTCTCATCCTTTCGTGATGAAATCATTACAACGTTGACGACAGAGTTTCATACGGAGTTGCACAAAGAGTTGTACAAAGTCCGTAATGACATCATCGACGTTATCAATAACGTGTTGCCGCAGGTGGACAGTATCGATCGCCGGGTGACTCGTCTTGAGCGTTGGGCGCGAATGACGTAGCGAGGACATTTGCAAAGAGCACCCAAACGGGTGCTCTTTGTGTTTGTGATGGCGCTCTCCATTTATTTCGCGCGAAGTTCCTGCACATTTTTCATTGTTCCTGGCCCGATCACCACCGAGAAGCCGAGTCGTTCCGCTTCTTTCTTCCGACGATCGAAAAACGGCACAGTGCGAATTTCACCACCCAGGCCAAGCTCGCCGATGATGAGCGTTTCTTTGGGAATCGTGGTGTTTTCGATTGCGGAAATGATTGCTGCTGCAACGGCCAAATCCGCCGACGGCTCAGTGAGCTTCATGCCGCCCACCACATTCACGTAGACGTCCTGATCGTATGCGCGAACACTGGCGCGTTTACTCAAAATCGCAAGGAGCATCTGAAGTCGTCCTGCATCGTACCCGCTGGTGCGACGAACGGGATTCGGAAAAAAGCTTTTATCCACGAGCGCTTGAATCTCCACTAAAAACGGACGATTGCCCTCCATGACGCACGTCACGACCGACCCCGGGCCTGCCACGCGTTCCTGGAGGAACATCGCGGAAGGATTCTCCACGGGCATCATCCCGCGCTCGGTCATCGCAAACACGCCCACATCCTCCACGCTCCCAAAACGATGCTTGCTCGCACGGAGTAGTCGATATGCGCTGCTCGGATCGCCTTCCAGCGTGAGGACGGTATCCACAAGATGCTCAAGCGTTTTTGGACCAGCCACGATCCCATCTTTTGTTACTTGGCCAATGATGAGCACCGGCACATTCGATCGTTTCGCGTAGCCGATCAACTCCGCAGTTGCGGCTCGCACTGCGGTTGGCGTGCCGGGAAAGGCATCCGCATCATCGGTGGTCATGGTCTGGATCGAATCGACGATCACAATACTCGGACCCATCTTCTCCGCTGCAGCAATGATCGATCCCGTTTCTGTGGCATTGGAAAAGACAACAGATTTTGGATCAAGCTCGAGCCGTTCAAACCGCAACCGCACCTGTCCCTCCGATTCTTCACCTGACGCGTAGTACGAGCAAGTAACCCCCCTCCTTTCCAAGGAGGGGTAGGGGGTGGTTTGAACAATCGACCCGAAAACCGCCGCCAGCTGTGCCACGAGCGTGCTCTTGCCGATGCCTGGTTCTCCCGCAAGCAGCGTAACGGACCCTGGCACAAGCCCGCCGCCAAGCACGCGATCAAGTTCACTAATCCCTGTGGGCTGACGAGTGAGTACCGCGCTCCCGGCCTCCGCCAAATTCAAAATCACCGCCGCCTTTGCGGTCGACCCTCCGCCCTTCGCCCCTCGCCCTCCCACCGTATGCTCCTCTTCCGCAATCGTGCCCCATTTCCCGCACTCATTGCACCGCCCCGCCCATTTCATGTGTTGTGCGTCGCAATGAGAGCAGGAAAACATAGGGAAGCGAGAGAATTATCTCCTTCGAAGATACATGGTTTTGCCACCTGAAACAATCTGGGAAATATATGCGGACGTGCTCGTGATACTCACCGCTCTTCCTTCTTGTCGACCGCTACCACCGTGCGATTCGGCAACTTTTCCATTTCCGATATAAATCACGACATGCCCGGACTTTTTTGGCTCGTCGGGCTTTGGCCATCCAATGAGATCTCCTGGCTTGAGCGCGACGCCGTTGATTGATGTATCGGTGACGGTTGAAGGAATAATGCGTTCCGAGTTTGTTGCGAAAATCCCTTTCGTTCCGCCGCTTTCACCGGCAGAAGGAAGGCCTGCACACTTGGTAATGAACGACGCGTAGCCCGAGCAGTCCAAACAGAGCTGTCCTTCAGGACAGAACGATCGATAGGGATTTCCGGATCTCGGATCGATTTTTGAAGCGTCATCGCCAAATGGAGCAGTTTTCCCGATTTTTCCACCCATACGATAGGTGACGTGTCCTTTTGTGGACATGGCGATTTCGTAGAGCGAAACATTGGGGTCGCAGGTGATCGCGGCGGAATAGGATTGTGCAAGGGGGTCGGCGCCATCGCCGCCGGTATCTTCTGAATCATTCGTGAGCTCCACGTAGTCCACGCTGCGGACATCGAGCGGCTTCATGCTCGTGAGTCGGGGGTCGATCAGAAACGCGATGTTGTATGCGGCAAGAATGAGCACGAGACCGGTGATTGCATTCGTGATGCGTGCTTTCGCTTTGGTGATGTATTTCTCTTTTCCGCGTGAGAGCACGTATTGCAGCCCGCCAATCATCATCAGGACAACCGCCGCGAGCGCGCCAGCTCCCAAAACCCATCGATAAATGGCGTTAATATATTCCGCTAAAAAGTTGACGACGACGTTGCCATCATTATTCGTACTCGGCGTGGTGAATCCGTTGAATCCAGGAATATCCACTAAAAGCGTTGGTGCATCAAACGATTGAATTGATTCGATGATGCCTTCTTCTGGCGTGGCGACGGGTGTGGATGTACCTACATTCCCCTGCGCCACTTGATGCCCGGCGGTGCCGTCGGTGAGTGTGCAGGTGTAGGTATACGATTCGGCATTCACGTCTTGGCAAAAACTGTCGCATGCGCCCACGGATCCTGTGGCTTCCGCGGATTCGGACACCGTGCTCGTGCTCGCGCCAACACAACTGCAGGAATACGATTCTGCGCGACACGATGATTCACTGGTGCTTGCATCGCTCGTGTAGCCATCCACAAGTGCAAAACCTGCTCGGGGAATGCCGAGTGCAATGAGGATGAGCGCGCCGAGAAAAAGTGTGCGTTTCATGTTATTGGGCAAGGAGTTGTCGGATGATGACTTTCAGCGTGCTGCGATCGACGGAGCCGGTGTAACGCACGCCGTTCAGGTAAATGGTGGGCGTGGTTGCGACGCCGAGCGCGAGGCCTTCTTCATACGTTGCTTGCACAAGTGGTGCAGGTGTCTGTTCCGTCACGCATGTATTGAACGTTTTTTCTTTCAGTTCAAGCTGTGCTGCGAGAGAGGCATACAGTGCGCTACCAAGCGAGGTGTGATTCTGCATGAGCGCCGTGTGGAATTCCCAGAATTTTCCTTGATCACCCGCGCAGCGCGCCGCAATGGCTGCCCCAAGCGCTTCGGGATGTTGTGATGTGTTTGGCATATCCTTCCAAACCACCCGTAATTCGTTGGGGAAGTCTGTTGCCACAAGGTCGAGACTTGTTTCGTCGAATGCAGCGCAGTCGTCGCATGCATAATCGCCAAAGACCACCATGGTCACGGGCGCGTCATTTTTCCCAAGGACAGGATCAACAAAGGTGATGCTTGGTTCGGTGCGCGCTTCTTGATCGGTGTACGTAATACGATCGCCAAAGCGAAGTGATGCACCAAAGAAGATGAAGAACATTACGCCGATCACCGAAATGCTGAGCACGAAATGCCAGAAATAGCGCATAGATGATTTAGAGGCGGATCATATTGAGACGTCCTGCACTATCGGTGTAGTACAGCGTGGAGCCGTCCGAGGAGAGCGTGGGGGAGAAGATCTTTGTGTCTGCAGCGGGGATTGCAACGAGTGTCGCGACGCCAGTGTTCACGTTGAGTTTATACACGTCGTCGGACGATGTGATGAGACTGGCATCCGATCCACCGCCGGCAGGCATAACGCGCGGCACGCCGCAGTACACCGTGCTCGTATCGGCAAACGTGCATTTGTCCACCGTGGTTTGGAGCGACATTCGGGTGCGACTTGTGCCATTTCGGTCGCCGCGACTATCTGCATACCAGAGGGCTGCTTTGTACGCATTGGATGGATCGGCGACCGAGTACAGGAGATGTGCGCCGTCGGGCGACCAGATGCTCTTGAAATTGGTGCCATCTACAAAGAGTGCGCCAACAGCATTGCCGGTTGGGCCAATGAGATAGATTTCTTGTCTCCCAAACGCGCCGCCAGCATTTGTTCCTGTTGCCGAGAAGCCGAGGACGGAATTGTTCGGCGACCAGTTGATCGTGACTTTGTCTGCGTTGTCACCAAGGGAGGCTACCACGCGCGTGGACGATCCATCGGTACTTGTCACAATGATTCCGCGATTCGATTCATCGGTTCCCAGAGATTTTGCTGCAATTTCGTCTCCATTGGTGCTGAACGAGAACGATTCCCAGTGTTGCGGTAGGGTGACTTGTTTCGCAGTTTCAAAGCTGTATACCACATTGCTGCCATCGGGGAATTCCAGTACCGCCGCGGTTGCTTCTGGAGCGAACGTCACGGTTTCTGCCTTTGGGAAAGTGGCATTCGAGAGTGAGACAACGTTTCCCTGTGCATCGATGGTGTAGAACTTTCCATCGGCAGGGTTGTAATACGCCACTGCGCCAGTGGTTGTTGCGGTGGGGCTTGCGATACCGGTGGTGGTGAGCAGCGTGGTGAATGTTGGTCCGCCATTTGCAGTGCGCGACGGGGGGAGGCGATCGGTTCCCGTTCCGGTGGGTGTATCACCATCTGTTGCGCCGGGCGTGCCATCGTCTGAAGACGGCAGCGTGCCCGTTGGCGTTCCTGCAGGTGTATTCCCTGTGTTGATTATTTCCGTCACCGACTTTTTAAAGAAGACGAAGTACAGCGCGAGCGCGATGAGAATACATGCCGCGGCGAAGCCGACAATTCTGAGGATGAGTTTGAGTTTGTCGGACATATGCGTATTAAAAACCGAGGAATGAGCCTATCGCGTTTTGAATGGTGATGGGGATGAGGCAAATGGGTGAGAGCTTGCATGCAGAGTATGCAATCATCATGTTCATCACGAGGGCAAAGGGAATGATGACCGCCACGATCGTGGACCATTTTAACAGCTGCACAAATGATCCGGTGATACTAAAGATATCCCAGCCCTTTCCCATCGAGAGCGGGGGAAGGCCCAGCCGTCCGAGGAACTTTTGTTGTTGTGGGCTCAGCGCTGGTGCAAGGACGCTCACGGCAAGCTGTGCTGCGGCGATTCCGGTTCCCGCGGTGTCGGCGATTTCGAGAAAGTTGCCCGAGTCCACCGCCGAGGCGCCTTTCGATACTGCGTCGGTTCGTGCTTTTGTAAGGAGATCTTCCATTTCATCGCCAAACTTCTTCAGCGCGTTGTCTTGCCATGCATCGGCGCGTGCACGAAGGTTCGATCGCGCGCGTTGCGCGAGTGAGAGCTCGTCCGCTGCGTTGCTTTCGTCGGCGATATCCATCATTGCGGCGTGCTCCTCGTCGAGGAGCCCTGTGTCGATCTCGCCATAGTCGTTCGTAGCATCGTCCTGAATATTTTGCGCGTACATGGGCATCATTGCCTCTGGAGAGAGACGTTGACGTGCGGCGTGACGCTCCGCATTGAGTGCAGCCGCTGGGTCGTTTTGGTATGGGGATTCTCCCATTGATTCCTCGGTCTCTTGTGGGGTGCCCATGAGCGCCAAACTCAGTGCTCCAGCACGAGAGGCTCGTTGCGCGCGTTGGCGCTGAACCGCAATTCGGCCGGCGCGGAGTTGTGCTCCCGGATTTTGCAACGCACGAGATTGTCGGCTCACGCCATTCGTGGCCATAGGATACGGAAATTATAACACGCAACAACAACAATCCCCCGAGAACATCGGGGGATTGTGGGAGTTACTGTGCGCGGAGTGTTCCGTCTTTTGTTACGGTTACCGTGACGTGTGACTTTTGGCGTTTCGTACTCAGGATTCCTGGCGCAATGACATGTTCAAGTTTTTCTTCAATCACCCGGTGCACATCGCGCGCGCCGTGCCGAGTGACGACGTGTTTCGCAAGCATTTCGGCAAGATTTTTGGGGAGTGTGACGGTAAGCTTTGCCATCGAGAGCCTTTCCAGGAGGTCGTGCAATGCCTTTTTGGTAATGCGAACAATATCTGCTTGCGAGAGCGGCGAAAAGAGACAAATGTGCCCGATACGATTCACGAGTTCCGGTCGGAAGGTGTCTTCGAAGGCGGTGCGGAGTTCGCTCGAGAGTTGTGCGGGACGAGCATGGCTCTCAGAAAAGCCAAGTGATGTTTTTTCAAACTTGTCTCGTCCAACATTCGTCGTCATGACCACGATCGCATGAGCAAAGTTCACTTTTGTGCCGGTTGCGTCGGTAATGAATCCCTCGTCGAGGATTTGGAGGAGAAGCGCTTGCACGTCGCGATGCGCTTTTTCAAGTTCGTCAAAGAGCACCACGGTGTGTGGGCGTTCCCGGAGCGCGTCAGTGAGTTTTGCACTTTCGCGGTAGCCAACATAGCCGGCCGGTGCGCCAACCAATTTGCTCACACTGAATCCTTCGGCGAACTCGCTCATATCAAATCGAACGAGCGCCTTGGCATCGCCAAAGACCTCTTGGGCGAGTGCTTTGGCAAGTGCAGTTTTTCCAACACCGGAAGGTCCGGCAAACAGGAATGATGCAAGCGGACGATTGGGCTTTGCAAAGCCGAGCTTCGCCCGTCGCACCGCATTTGCCACGCGAGCAACCGCGTCGTCTTGCGCAATAACGTGTGATTTGAGCCTGTTCTCGAGGTCGCGGAGTGCATCGTGGTCCGACGCGGTGAGCCGCTCAAGAGGGATGTTGGTGACGCGCGATGCCACGGCAAGAACCATGTCTTCGGTGATCGTGATGAGATTCTTTCGTGGCGCAACGTTGCTGAGTCGCTCGATGCTGTGCTTGAGTGCAGATTCGCGTTCCTTGAGCGCAACGGCATCCGGGAATCGTTCTGCGGTGACCGCGGCGCTTTTTGCTTCGCGGACACGAATCAGCTCAGCTTCGAGTGCTCGGAGCTCGGGAATGCGCTTACTTTTGCTTTTGCGCGATACATTTGCATGTGCGCCAGCTTCGTCCAAAAGATCGATTGCTTTGTCGGGGAATTGTTTACTCGTCATGTGCCGCGCCGCAACACGAACGATCGCGGTGAGCGCATCGTTCGTAAACGTCACGCCGTGATGCTTTTCATATCGCGTACGTAAACCCTTGAGCACCTTGAGCGTTTCCTCGCTGCCCGGCTCGCGAACGGTGACGGTGGCAAAGCGGCGCTCAAGCGCAGGATCGGTGACGATGTGTTTTTTATATTCGGTTTGTGTGGTGGCGCCAATGCAGCGCATGTCACCGCGTGCGAGCGCGGGTTTAAGCATGTTTGCTGCGTCGAGGGAGCCCGACGCCGCACCTGCACCCACGATAGTATGGATTTCGTCGATAAACAGCACGACGTCCTTTCGTTCGCGCAATTCTTCGATGAGTTGGGTGACCCTGGCTTCAAAGTCGCCACGATACATTGTGCCTGCCACGAGCGACGCCATGTCGAGGCGGTGCACGTGCACGCGTGCCAGTGCATCAGGAACGTTTCCTTCTCCGATGCGCTTTGCGAGCCCTTCTGCGATTGCGGTTTTGCCCACGCCAGGTTCGCCAAGAAGCAGGGGGTTATTTTTTGTGCGACGAGAAAGAATGGTGATGACTCGATCGATTTCCTGTTCGCGACCAATCACTGGGTCGATGGTTTCGGCAACGGCGGGCGCGGTGAGTTCAGTGGTGAAGTACGAGAGTGCAGAGTCTTTCTCGTCGCTGTCGTGTTCGTCATCGTCGTGAATTTGCCCACAGTCCTCGCACGGCTTTTTCGATTCCGCGGGTTTTTCGGGGAGCGACTTTGGCGGTTCCGGGAAATTTGCGGTGGTTTGAAATACCGTGGAAAGATTATCGCGAATGACCGTAACATTGATCTCATGGTTGGCAAGGAATGCATCGATCTCCGCCATGTTTGCATGGACAAGTCCGTACAACAGATGTTCTGTTCCAACATAGCGATGACCATGGACGCCTGCTGCGTGCACCGCTTTTTCGATGATCGTTTTTGCATCATCGGAAAGCATCGGCGTTACTTTGCTGGCCTGAAGAATGGCGTCCTCTGCAAGCCCGGCATGATTCGGTCCGGCAAGCGTGCGAAGGCTTGCCGTGGTTGCGCCACCTTTTCGTAAAATTTCCGCGCCAATGCTTCCGTCTTCGGTGCCGAGCGCCCAAAGCAGGTGGATAGGAGAAATAATATCGCCGTTTTTTTCTACCGCAAGACAAAGCGCTCGCGTGAGGACGGCTTTGAGATGACTGGTGAATGTTTCAAGTAACTCGTTCATATGCTAGATGCCCATCGATCGAAGTTTTGCAATGCGCTCTTCGATAGGCGGATGGGTGGAAAACAGATTGTTGAAAAAGGAGCGCTTTTCTTTTGTTGCGCCAAAGGGGCTGCTGATAAAAAGATGCGCTGTTGCGTGATTCGTGTCGCGCATAGGAATGCCTGCGCGGCCGATCTTTTCCAGTGCAGATGCAAGACCCTCGGGATAGCGGGTAAGGAGCGCACCGGAGGCATCGGCGAGGTATTCGCGACTACGAGAAATGGCGAACTGGATCACCTGAGCAATAATCGGGGACAGAATGGCGAGAACAATGCCGAGGATGAGAAACAGTGCGGCTGCGCCATTCTCTTTTTCGTTGTTGCCACGAATACGCACGTGGATCATCACATCGGCAATGAGCGCGATAAGGCCAACCAGAACGACCACGATCGTCATCACGCGAATGTCGTAATTTTTCACGTGTGAAAGCTCATGTGCGGCAACGCCCTCCAGTTGTTGGCGGGTGAGGAGCTGCAGAAGCCCGGTGGTGAAGGCGATCGATGCGTGTTTTGGGTCGCGACCCGTGGCAAATGCGTTTGGGCTCGCATCCTCGATGATGTAGATTGCGGGCGTTGGCTGACCGCTCGCGATGCAGAGATTCTCCACCACGTTGTACAAATCCGGCGCGTCGCGTTTTTCAATCCGTTTTGCACCGGTCACTGCAAGTGCCACGGACGATGACGCGTAATAGCTCACGAGGCTGTACACGCTTGCGAGCATTGTACCGATGACGATGCTCGGAATTGGCTCAATGCCACTTCCCACGCCAATCACAAGCGACAGCCCAACGACCACCATGCTCATGATGATGATAAGGAGCCACGTTTTGCGTTTGTTGTGGGCGATTATGGAATACATGGGGTGTGGATGGGTGAGTGTGAGTGTTATTGAGACGGTGAAAGCGGTGTATCGGGATTACCCTCGGTGAAGGCGGTGATTCGTGAAGGCGCCGCAGCCAATGACCGCTTTGACCGTTTTCACCGAGGGTAATCCCGATTGACCACCTTCACCAATTTCACCAACCTGACACCTAAAAACTCACCACCGGTGCCTCGTTCACCACCTCGGGTGCATCGTAGAAATCGTACTTCTTGAAGCCGAGCATGTTGCCGACGAGATTCGTTGGGAACACCTGGAGCTTCGTGTTGAAGTCGCGCACGTTGCCGTTGTAGAACCGGCGCGCCGCTTGAATCTTGTCTTCAGCATCGACCAGTTCTCGCTGCAGGTGACCAAAGTTATCGGACGCCTTCAGATCTGGGTAGCTTTCCGCTACCGCGAAGAGTGACTTAAGCGTTCCCGACAAGATATTTTCTGCCTGTGCGTGTTCGGTGGTCGACCCGGCATTCATGGCATTCGCACGCGCCTTGGTTACTTCTTCAAACACCGAGCTTTCATGCTTCGCGTATCCTTTCACCGTGTTGATAATATTCGGGATAAGATCGTATCGGCGCTTAAGCTGCACTTCGATGTCGGACCACGCTTCTTCTACGCGGTTTTTGCTCGTCACTAACCCGTTAAACACCACCACGAGCCAAAGCCCGCCAAGCACGAGAACACCAATCACAATGAGGACGATGGGATCCATAGAAAGAGATTAATGGGACTTTTCCCTATGCTATGTATTTTACACGATCCAGTAAAGCGGTAAAATACCCTGCGTTGCTAAGGTAAGCCAAATTTATGAACGCTCCCTCGATCATTGGAAAGAAAATCATCGTTTTTGACCTTGACGGCACGATTACGGAGAGCAAATCGCCAATGGATGCGGAGATGGCGGCGCTTTTTTTGCGGGTTCTCGATCGGATGAATATCGCGGTAATCACCGGGGGAGGGTATGAGCGTTTTGAACTCCAGTTCGCGGCGCTCAAATGCTCGGATGAACAGCGCCGGCGACTGTTTTTCTTCCCAACAACAGGAACGCGGTTTTATCGGTTTACGACCGCGTGGGAACAGGTGTATGCCGATGAAATGAATGAGGAGGAGCGTCAAAAAATCATGAACGCGTTTGAAAGGGCGTATAAGGATATTGGATATCAGCATCCAGAGCGGGTGTACGGAGAGATTTTGGAGGACCGCGGAACACAGGTAACCTTCTCTGCATGTGGTCAAGATGCACCGCTCGATGTAAAGATGGCATTTAAAGCTGCTCATAACGATCGTCGATTGGCGTTAGCTGATGCAGTTCGCAGATATTTACCGGATTTTGAAGTGAAGGTTCCTGGAGTAACATCGATCGATGTTACTCGCAAAGGAATCGACAAGGGGTACGGCATTGGGAAGATCGAAGAGTTTCTTGGCATTCCGGTTGCGGAGATGGTGTTCGTTGGTGATGCGCTGTATGAAGGGGGCAATGATCATCCCGTGATTCGCACGGGGATCGATACGGTTGCGGTAAAAAATCCGGGCGAAACAAAAGTTGTGCTGAAAGCTTGGCTCGATGAACTTGGCGCATAACTATGAACCCCATCATCACCAAAGCAAAGCAATTTACATTTCGATCATATTCTTTCGATCGTACCAGTGGGGAAGTGTTGTTGACATACGCGATAGATAACGAGGAGTTTGTTGAGCGGCTTGTGTTCCCAATTCCGTCGACGGGAATTCCGGAAGGGATTGATGATGCACTCGATCGCGCGCTCTTTGCGCTCCATCTTGTTGCTGGGGCAAGTTATTACAAAGCGAAGTTGCCACCGGTGATCGCGGTCGAGTCAGGAGAGCTGTCGACGGAGCAGGGGGCGTTTTGGAACAATTTGTACACGTTGGGACTGGGGGAGTTTTTTTATCGAAATGCGCTGGATTTTCGGGGGTATGTGCGGTTTCCGGTCGCACCGCCCCCCGGCCCCCTCCTTCGTAAGGAGGGGGAGACGCACCTGAAGGCTCCGCATATCTTTGAGGAAGGATCGGAAAGGGCGGGGGCGGTGGTGCCGATTGGTGGGGGAAAAGATTCGCTTGTGGCGATTGAGATGTTGCGTGCGGCGGGGATTGATTTCGATTTGGTGATGTTTGGCAATCATGCGCGTATTCGTGAGGTTGCTGCAGAAGTGGGGAAGCCGCTCATGCAGATTGCGCGCACCATCGATCCAAAACTCATGGCGCTGAATGCGGCCGGTGCGTGGAACGGCCATGTGCCAATCACGGCGTACGTTGGCATTGCCTCGATGATTGTGGCGTTGCTTTATGACAAGCGCGACGTAGTGTTTGCGAATGAACGGTCGGCGAACACGGGGAGCGCCGAGTTTGAGGGTGTGATGATTAATCATCAGTACAGCAAGAGCATCGATGCAGAGCGTGACCTGCAGAAGTATCTTGCCGCGTTTGTGACGCCTGATGTTCGTGTGTTTAGCGTGCTTCGACCGATGTCGGAACTTGATATCGCGCGACGGTTTGCCGCGAACGGAAAATATTTCAACGTGTTTTCGAGTTGTAATAAGAATTTCAAACAAGGTGGCGTTCCCGCGGTAACGCGTTGGTGCGGCAAATGCCCCAAGTGCGCGTTTGTCTTTGTGATGCTTGCGGCATTTATTCCCCGACGAAAGATGGTGGAAATGTTTGGGGAAGATATTTTGCTCCGCAACGATCTTGTGCCGATGTATCGCGATCTCACCGGATATGGGACGATGAAGCCGTTCGAGTGTGTGGGGGAGTTTGAGGAAGTGATTGCGGCGTTTGCACTGATCGAGGGTCGCGGAGAGTATGCTGATTCTCCGATCGTCCAATGGTTTTCGTCTGAGGTTGCATCAACACATCATGACATTGATGCGCTGATCGATCGCGCGCTTACGCTTTCGTCCGATCACGCGATGCCAGAAGATTATGCAAAAATTGTGTATGCGTCTCGCTGATTGTGCAGGAAAACTCGTGGTGATTCTTGGGTACGCTCGTGAAGGGCGTGCGATGGTTGATGTGCTCAAACAGCACGTGCCAAGCGCCGAGATCATCATCACCGATGAGAAGCAGATCGACGCGCCCGAGTATCGCGCGCTCGCCGATACCATTGCGCAAATCACCTCAGACACCATTGTGATCAAGACTCCCGGCATCCCGTGGCATCGCGAGTACGTTGTGCAGATTCAAGCTATCGGTGCCCGCATCACCTCATCGACGAATTTTTTCTTTGCAGAGCGAGCGTCACGTTTCCATCACCGCGCACAATTGAGCACAATTGAGCACGCCCACAATCCCATCATCGGTATTACCGGCACCAAGGGCAAGAGCACCACATCGTCGCTGCTCGCCCACGTGCTTCGCGCTGCAGGGAAACGCGTCGTTCTCGCGGGAAACATCGGCGAGCCCGCCATCGCACACATCGATGAACCCGATGACACGATTTTCGTGCTCGAAATGTCGAGCTACCAACTTTTCGATCTTGAAATTGCGCCGCACATCGCCGTTATCCTGAACTTGTACGAGGAGCACATGGACTGGCATGGCGACGTGGCGCGCTATCATGCGGCAAAGATGCGCATCGCAGAACAACAGGTCGATGGAGACGTTTTTATCTACAACGAGAAGTTTCCACAGCTTGTCGATCTCGCTTCTCGCGTGCAATCGAAAGCGATTCCTTTCGCCGACCGATTTGATGAGGCGCTTGGCAGTCTCACGCTTCTTGGTGATCACAACAAGCTGAATGCTGCAGCGGTGCTTACGGTGTGCGACGTGCTCGGCATTGCTCGCGCCGTGACGTCGTCGGCATTTGCATCATTCGTCCCACTTCCGCATCGCTTGCAAGACCTTGGCGTGGTGCGCGGCGTGCAATTCGTTAACGATTCTTTTTCGACCACGCCACGTTCCGCGCTTGCCGCGATTGATGTGTACCGCGATCGTCTTGGCGCGATCATTCTTGGCGGCCACGATCGTGGCTACGATTTCGCTGAGCTCGCACGCGTTGCGGTGAGCACTGGTGCGCGCATCTATCTTTTGCAAAACGCCGCACGCCTCGAGGTAGCAATCCGCGCAGCTGGCGGCGAGCCCATTATGATCAGCACGTTCCCAGAGATCGTTGCCGATGTGATCGATCACGTCACGCCCGGTTCGGCGTGCGTCCTTTCCCCAGCCTCGCCAAGCTTCGGCCAATTTCAAAACTTTGTAGAGCGCGGCGAAAAGTTTATCGCTGCGGTCGATTCAGCGCGGTAGGTCGTTTCTTTTCCACATGCTATTTGCCAGGGTTTTCTCATTTGTGATTTAATCTTTCTTGTCGTTCGCGTCGAATCCCTCGACAAACACGACTGGAGCGCCCAGATGCTCTTCGCCACCGCCGGCCCCTGTGCCGGCAGTCGCCGGGCCGCCACCGCCACTTCCTGCATGCTGCAGGATGGCGGCCACTGCGACCTCGCCGTCACCCCCTGCTCCTACCTGCAGGACGGCGGCCACCACTACTACCCCGCTCCCACCGCCACCCCCGGGGATGCCCCCACCGCTGGAGGCCGCG
>CAZVBP010000003.1:15419-22326 GCA_964625515.1 uncultured Gammaproteobacteria bacterium | reverse complement strand
CTCCCCATGAATGATTCTTTATCCATTTGTATGCTCAGCAAAAATGATGTTCAGGTTCTTCGTGGGATGTTCGAGGAAAACAATCACATATTAAAACGTGAAATTCGAGACGAAGTGCATTCGTTAATCGCAGCATCAGAATCAAGGGTGATCACTCGGCTCGAAGCGAAAATCGAACACGTGAAAGAAGAGATCATTGATGGTGTTATCGACATGCTCAATCGCACTGTGTATCCAAGACTCGATCGTCACGATCAAGAAATTGCGCAATGACAGGTGCATCACGGACTTGCATAGTTCATGAACGCGTGATAGCATTTTTGCATGAAGACCTGGCCGCAATGCCAGGTTTCCGTGTTATAAAACTTAAGAACAATCGAATATGTCCAGCACTATTGAGCTCGCAATTCGTCAGATTTGCGACGAGAAAGGTCTTTCGTACGAAAGTGTAATTGCTACGATCGAGTCGGCTTTGGCCGCTGCGTATCGCAAGGACTTTGGCGACAAATATCACAATCTTGAAGCAACATTCGACACCGAAACCGGACTTGCACGCATTTTTGACGTGAAAACCGTTGTTGATGATATTTCCCCAGAAGAATTTGAAGAAGTGAAACGTCGTGAGGCGGAGGAGTCTGCACGCCGTGAAGCGCAGCGCGCGCTTGGTGATTTTGTTCCGCCCACAGAGCCGTCGCCCGAAGACATTGGTCCAAAGTTCAACCCAAAAACTGACATCATGATCACGGATGCTCAGCTCATGAAGATGGGGGCGAAGGTAGGCGATGTGTTGCGCACGGAGTTGCCGCAGGCGGTGGAGTTTGGTCGCATGGCCGCGATGACTGCAAAACAAGTTATCACGCAAAAGCTCCGAGAGGCAGAGCGCGAGATCGTCTTCAACGAGTTTAAAGGTGTGGAAGGTGACGTGATCGTGGGAACGGTGCAGCGTCGAGAGGGCAGGATTATTTTGGTCGACATTGGTCGTACGGCAGGAATCATCAAGCCGGAAGATCAAATGCCCACAGAGCGCTATCGTTCGGGTGACCGTTTGAAGTTTTATGTGCGCGAGGTGTCGCTCGGCACGCGTGGCGCGCAAATCTTGCTCTCGCGCACAAGCGAGGAGCTGGTGAAGAAACTCTTTGCCGTCGAAATCCCTGAAGTTGCAGAAGGAACCGTGCAGTTGAAGACAGTTGCACGTGAAGCGGGCGCACGAACCAAGATTGCGGTCGCGTCCACGGATGCGAGTATTGATCCGATTGGCGCGTGTATCGGACAGCGAGGGAGTCGCATTCAAACGATCACCGGCGAGTTGTCCGGGGAGAAGATCGATATCGTGCAGTGGAGCGAGAATCCTCGTGAATTCATCACAAACGCACTTTCTCCTGCAAAGGTGCTTGAAGTGAATCTGGACGACGAAGAGCACGCAGCGGTTGTGGTGGTGCCGAGCGATCAGCTGTCGCTCGCCATCGGTCGCGGTGGCCAGAACGTGCGCCTTGCTGCCAAATTGACGGGATGGAAAGTAAATATTCAAGAGCGAAAGGCAGATGGGGAAATTGCGGCGGTGCCGGTTGACGATGGTGGAGCAGCGGTTGCGGTGAGCGACGATGCCGCAGTGATCGCGCCGGAAGCATCGGCGGACGTCACCCCGGAAGCGTCGACGTCAGAGCCAGAAGCAGCGGCAGTCGCAGAAGCAACAGAAACCATTGCTGAATAAGTATGGGAGACCTCTTCTTTACCGTTTTGTTTCAGCCGCTCTATAACCTGTTGGTTTTCATTTACGATCTTGCACCGTGGGGCGGTCTTGGCGGCGCGATCATTGTGTTGACGGTGCTCGTGAAGGGACTGGTGCTACCGCTCACGTACAAGTCGATGAAGGCGCAGAAGGAAATGCAGGAGATTCAGCCAAAGATCGCCGAGATTAAAGAGCGGTTGAAAGACAATAAGGAAGCGATGGCAAAGGAGCTCATGAGTGTGTACAAGGTGCACAACGTGAACCCGTTTGCATCGTGCTTGCCAACCGTGGTGCAGATTGTGATCTTTCTCGCGTTGTATCGCGTGCTTCTTGCGGGCATTCACAGTATCGATCCCGCGGTGTTGTACACGTTCGTCACAAATCCTGGATCGATGTCCTCAGTCTTCCTTGGTATCGATCTTGCAAAGGTCTCTATCCCGCTCGCGGTGATTTCCGCAGTTGCACAGCACCTCCAGGCACGACAGATGGTTACCCGACGTCCACCAAAGGCTGTTCAAGCAACATCTGCAGCGATGGACGAAGACATGACGGCGATGATGAACAAAATGATGCTGTACTTGCTCCCCGTGGTGATGTTTATCGCAAGCGCCACCACGCTTCCTGGCGGTTTAACCCTGTATATCTTCGTGAGTACTGTATTCACCTATACCATGTACGCCTTGTTTCTGAAGCCAAAAGCATAAGATACGCACAAAACAACGCGACAACGCGTTGTTTTGTTGTACACTGCATGGCGTACTGAGGGTGAGGTGTTTAGACCATTTTGCGCTATGAACAAGGGGCATGCATTGAAAACGTTGCTCGTGCTTGCAGGCATTGCGCTTGGCGTTGTGCTGCTCGTGGTGATGATTCGCGATCAGGGCGGTGTTGCGCAGGTGATTCGTGAAATTGCCCGATTCGGCTTTTGGCCATTCGTGGGATTTGTGGCCATTTCATTATTGAACTTCTGTTTGTTTAGTTGGCGTTGGACGATGATTTTACGCAGGCAATTGCCAAAGGGATCCGCGAGGCCGTCGTTTTGGCGCATGTATTGGCATCGCATGACGGGCTACGCCGTGGGCTACATGACGCCCTTGAACCAAGCGGGCGGGGAACCGGCACGCGTGGCGCTGCTGATGGCGGATGGCGTGCCAAGCAGAAGTGCGGTGGCATCGGCGACGCTCGATGTGGCGTTTGAGCTCTGTTCGTTTGTGGTGTTTGTGGCGCTTGGCGTGCTCTTTGCGCTGTTCGAGCATCAGGGGGGTGTTGGGACGTTGGTGGCAATGGGCGGTGGGCTCTTTGTGGCGTTTTTCGTGCTTGTTGCATTTTTTACTGCGCTTGCACGGGGCGTGCCGATGGCAAAGCCGCTCTTTCGTGCGCTGCGTTTGGATCGTGTGAAACGTTTGCAGGGTGTTGAGCATTGGCTTGAGGATACGGAGGAATTAATGCGACAGTTTTTTGCGGGTGGGATGGCAACGGTGAGCGGGATTGCGGTGTTATCGATGACGATGGTGGCATTTCGGGTGATTGAAACGTTTTATATTGCGTGGGGCTTTGGCGTATCGCTCAATTTCGCACAAGCGTTTTTGATCAGTTCACTCCCCGGCCTTGCGCTGCTGTTGCCGGTGCCAGGTGGCCTGGGCATTTTTGAAGGGGGGTTCGCTGCCGTGTTTGCGGCGCTTGCGGTACCCATGGACCCGCTTGCGTTTGCGTTCATTATTCGATTGCGTGACGCGGTGTTCATGATCCTTGGTATCGGACACATGATTCGCACGGGAACGAGCTGGGTGCTTCGGAAGGCAACACGGCAAACGCATTAGTATGCCTACAGAATTAGAAAAATCGCTCTATCGCACGCTCGCATATTTTGCCTATTTTTCTTTTCCGTTGACGTCGCTTGAATTATATAAATGGTCTGGTGGCGAGGGGACGTCGCTCTATGCAGTGGAGCGTGCGCTTGGATCGTCGTCCTGGCTTGCGGCGCATGGGGTGGTGCAATGTGAGGGGTTTTGGGCGATTGGTGACTGTGCAGCGTGGAGAAGGGAGCGCATTACGCGCATGACCGATGCACTGCGTAAATCACGAACGCTCGTGCGACTTGTTCGAATCGCCGCCCTGCTTCCATGGATTCGTTTGGTTGCGGTGTGTAATTCGTTGGCGTTTTCGTTTACATCTGCCCAAAGTGATATTGACGTCCTTGTGGTGACGTCACCAAAGCGCATCTGGTCAACGCGACTTGCGTTAACTGGCGCACTTGCACTGTTGCGCGCGCGGCCAGGCGAGCGCGCTCGGGACCCATTGTGTTTGAGTTTTTTTGTTGCCGACGATGCGCTTGATCTTTCGTCGGTGAAGATTGGTGCGGACGATCCGTATTTGATGATGTGGATCGCAACGCTTGCGCCGGTGTTTGATCGCGGGGATGTGTTGAAGAAATTGCGCGCTGCAAACGGATGGATGCGCGAGGATCTGCCACGAGCGTATCGTGTGGAGCGTGCGTGGCAATATTCGGTGCGTCATCGGTGGGCGTTGCCCGATTTTGGCTTCGTGGAAGGAATCGCGGAGCGGCTCCAGCGCAACCGGCTCCCGGCACATCTTCGCGCAATGATGAACAGAGATTCTCGGGTTGTCGTCACAAATTCGATGTTGAAATTTCACGCTAACGATCGGCGGGACTCTATTCTTGCCGCATGGCGTGAACGATGTGCGCTCGCGGGAGTATCGATTGCTTTATGAAGTATTTTGAAAACTGGAGCACGCTGATGCTGTGTGTTGTCATGGTGATCTTGCCGTGGCAGACACGATGGATTTTTGGTGGTGTTCCCATTGCGGGTCTCCACACCGAATTTGGCATCATGAGTGTGTATGCGGTGGAGGTGGTTTTGCTGCTTGGTATTGTGCTCGCGCTTTGGTGTGATCGCCGAAAGGGAATCCGTCTCCACATTCCGGAAGCGCATCAGTTGCCCGTTCGGCTTGGTGCTGTGCTTGTGGTGGTTGCAGTGCTTGGCACGGCATTCGCAGATCGGAGCGCGTTTTCGATGGCTGCGGTGCTTCACCTGGCCATGGCCTCCGTGATGTTCGTTGCGCTTCTTTTTGATCACATTCGTATTCGATCAGTACTCTTGTCGTTTTGTGTTGGACTTCTCCCGCCCTTGGTCCTTGGAGGTGTTCAGGTGCTGACCGGTGCAACGCCCGCAAGTACACTCTTTGGGTTGGCATCGCGCGATGCGGCACAGATTGGGGATTCGGTGTTTACGGTGAATGGAGAACGTGTGCTCCGTGCATACGGCAGCTTTTCTCACCCCAATATTTTCGGCGGCTATCTTGGTGTGGGGCTGTTTGCGTGGTGGAGCGGGTTTGAGGGGAGGAAAAAGACGCTTCGTTCTCTTCAAATAGGCGTCGTGGGAACAGGCCTGTTCCTCGTGGGGATCCTCGTGACCGGCTCACGCTCGGCATTCTTGGGCACGATGCTTGGATTGGTGCTCATGATGGTGGTGAAGGCAATGCGATCGATGCGCGTGGCGCGTGTGCTTGTGGTGGCGCTTGGCGTGCTCGTGATTGCCGGATCGCTTGCCGCATCGGTGGCGCTGCCGGATGTTGCGGCGGGATTGCGCGGCGGGGGAGTGAACGAAGAACGATCGCTCACTGAGCGAGCCACGCTGTACGCAGACTATCTTCCGTTTCTTGCGGTCACAAATCCAGTTGTCGGTCATGGTATGGGATCGTATGTGCTGTCGTATGCAGATTTTGATCCGAGCAAGAGTATTTACGGGTACCAGCCCATTCACAATGTTCCGTTACTTATCCTGATCGAGCTCGGTGCGCTCGGGGTTCTCGCGGTTGCGCTTTGGGCAGCGAGCATTGATCGCATCAACTTCGCGCGATTCCCAAATGGGCAGGCGCTGTATGCGTTTGGGATGGGCAACGTCATTCTTGTCATTATGTTCTACGACCATTACTTGTGGTCGTCGTGGAGTGGACTGGCGTTATGCGCCGTGGTGATGGCGATGACGGTGCGGCTCGGAGAAAAAGTATAAGGGGGACTTGGCAGTCTCACCCAGAGAGTGCTAATATCGCAGCACACTAATTTTTATACCCTATGAAACTCAAACCACTTGGGAATCACATCATTGTTGAGCAGGATGCGAAGGAGGAGATGACGGCATCGGGTATTTTATTGCCGGATTCGGTGAGTAAAGAGCGCCCAGAGCGTGGAACGGTGGTGGCGGTGGGGCCAGGAAAGTTTTTGGAGAACGGAAATCGTCAGCCCATGGACGTGCAGGTGGGTGAGAAAGTGGTGTTTAAAAAATATGCACCAGATGAAGTAAAAATTGATGAGAAAACATTCCTTGTGATCACTGCGGACGATGTGATGGCAACGATTGAATAATTGGAAGAATCTATGGCAAAAGTAATTACCTTCAACGACGACGCACGAAAGAAGATTAAGGACGGCGTGGATACGCTTGCGAATGCCGTGAAAGTGACGCTCGGCCCAAAGGGCAGAAACGTGATCATCGATCGCGGATTTGGATCGCCAATGGTGACGAAAGACGGTGTGTCGGTTGCGAAAGAGATCGATCTTGCGGATAAGCTTGAGAACTTGGGCGCAACGCTCGTGAAGGAGGCGGCGAGCAAGACGAATGATGTTGCTGGTGACGGAACCACAACAGCCACGGTGCTTGCGCAGTCCATGATTGAACAAGGCATGATTCCGGTAAGCGTGGGTGCAGATGTGCAAAGTATTCGTAAGGGCATGGAGAAATCGGTTGCGGTTCTTGTGGATGGCATTGCGCGGTTGAGTATTGAGGTAAAGGGAAAGTCAGAAATTATCGAGCAGGTTGCGTCGATTTCCGCAAACGATGCGGAAATTGGAAAGATGGTTGCTGAAGCAGTGGCAAAAGTGGGCAACGATGGCGTGATTACCGTTGAAGAAGGAAATTCCTTCGGTATCGACGTTGCGGTGGTGGAGGGAATGCAGTTCGACAAGGGATATGTTTCGCACTACATGGTGACGAATACAGAGCGCATGGAGGCGGAATATAGCGATGTGCCGATTCTTGTCACCGATCAGAAGATTGGGGCAATCCAAGACATTTTGCCCTTGCTTGAGGAGTTGGCGCGTTCCGGAAAGAAAGAGCTCGTCATCATTGCAGAAGAAGTGGAAGGTGATGCGTTGAC
>CAZVBP010000003.1:9443-15409 GCA_964625515.1 uncultured Gammaproteobacteria bacterium | reverse complement strand
AACAAGCTTCGTGGCATGTTTAGCGTGCTTGCGGTGAAGGCGCCAGGCTACGGTGATCGTCGCAAAGCGATGCTTGAAGATATCGCAGCAGTGACGGGTGCGATGCTTGTGAGCCCGGAGAAGGGGATGAAGCTTGATGCAACGAAGATCACCGATCTTGGACGCGCGCGCCGAGTCTTAGCAACGAAAGATACCACCACGATTGTGGAAGGTATGGGTGATGCGGCGACAATTACTGCGCGTGTGGAGCAGATTAAGGCGCAGTTGGAGCACGCAGACTCGGATTTTGACAAAGAGAAGCTCCGTGAGCGTATGGCAAAGCTTGCCGGCGGTGTTGCGGTCATCAAAGTGGGTGCGGCAAGTGAGGTGGAGATGAAAGAGAAGAAGCATCGTATTGAAGACGCCGTTGCCGCAACAAAGGCAGCGATTGAAGAGGGGATTGTTGCTGGCGGTGGTGTGGCGCTCTTGCGCGCAAGTGCGAAACTTGGCGAGCTCGCAGCAACATTGAACCGTTCAGAAATGATTGGGCTTGAGATTGTGCGTCGTGCAATTGAAGAGCCACTCCGACAGATTGCAAAGAATGCAGGGTTTGATGGAGGAGTGGTAGTGGATCGTGTGAAGAAGGCGCAGGGAAATTTTGGCTGGAATGCCGCGCTGCACACGCCATTTGAAGGCGCAGAGATTGAGACCACCGATATGATTGCGGCAGGGATCGTGGATCCGGCAAAGGTTACACGCTCTGCGCTTCAGAATGCCGCATCGGTAGCGGTGATGATTCTCACCACCGAGGCAGCGATCACCGAACTTCCAAAAGAAGAGAAGGGCGTGCCAGCGGCTCCTGGGGGAGGGATGGACATGTACTAGGGATGGTGAGGGCGGAGGGCGAAGGGCGGAGAAACACAAAAACGATGGGCTTTTGCTCATCGTTTTTGTGATGGGGTGATGCGGTATGTGCAAATGTGCTCACACGAGAATCTTTGTGCTCCGAGATACGATCTCCATCACGGAGCACAATTGTGCACACCTGAGCACATACTCGTTCTTCCATTTATGGTATAAAAACACCGTTCGGTGTGGAGGGGAAGGTCGTCATACGAGCGCCCGCCGGCAAGGTGGGAGAAATAATCACGACGGCCGAGAGGCTCTTGCTGCGGGTAACCGTGGCACTCCTGTTCGTAAGGGACAACACTCTGAACGCGGCAAACATCATTGTGGTTCCTAGCGTGCCCTTGATGGCTATCGGACGTCCCTTCCGGTAGTGCCCAGAGTGAGGAGAGAGCCAGAATGCGAGCTAAGGCGACCCACTGGGTCACAGAACCGAAAGGTCAAACTCGGATGGCATCGGGAAAGATGGCGGGTAGACTGCCCAAAATCTTGGTCCTAGAAGCCCCGGGTGCCGAAGCTGTATGCGGTCCGATGCGTCCAAAAGGCGCTAGGGTCTCCAGAGGAGGCCATTACCCCCATGGGGTACGAAATGGCAGGAGATGCAGTGAGTGATCCTTTGGGACAACACTGCGAACGCGGTACTTCCACACCACCTTTACGAGGGCGCCCCAACGCAACGGGGCGCCCTTCGACGTTGATATAGGAAAAGCGTTTTGTATTTCGGAGCATACCTGCGCACAATTGAGCACATGCTCACTCCCAAAACGCAGCACGACCCGGCGCATCCTCTCGGATGTCCGGGTCGTTCGTCGGGCGTGCGGTCTGTCACCGGTCGGTGCGTGCCATCGAGGCTTCCTCACCGCTTACCGATCCGTCTCGGTAGGTGGGGAAGGTGACGGCCTGCCCCGCCCACAGCGTGTGGATGGCGAGCCTCTCGCCGTTCCACTGCACCATGACACAGGTCAGGCTCGGTCGGAGAGCCTTCCCGTTCTCGGTGTATCCGGCGTAGTACCGCCGGCTCTTGTCCATCTCGAGACACCGCTTGGTGTTCTCGCGGAGGAGGTCGATGTTCGCCGCGATCATGTCGTCGGGCGACACTCCCTGGTTGGCCGCGAGGCCGTAGAGGGTGTCTTCGTCCTTCGCGATGATCACCTTGGCGACTTCGTCGCGCTCCGCCATGGGCGGGTCGGTACCCTTGAGAGCTCCCCAGGCCAGCGCGCCCAGGACCCCCATCAGCACCAGGACGACCCCGATGCCCATGGAGAACCCGAGCTCCGGATCGCCCCACTGGGTGGACTTGCCGAAGACGACCAGGGCGTTGGTGCGGCCGCCGCGCCAGTTGCGCCAGGCCCGGATGGCGCGCTCGAAGATCATGGACACGAGGATCACGCTGCCCTCGATGACCTTCGCCAGGACAAGGATCGTCCAGGCGATGGCAGCAATGTACCAGCCCGCCCTCTCTTCGTGGTCCTGGTACTCCGGAGCAACCCCGGAGCCCTTCGATGAGGGGTTGGTGAAGCGGTCAGAATCTTGGGACATTGTGGCCTCCTGTGGGGTGGGCCGGCCTTGATTGGCAGGGGTAAAATAGCAAAATTTGGCTAATATGTCAAAGAAAAGCAAAGAAATGTGGGCAAATTCGTTGACGCGTGGGCAAAGGTGGCGCAGTTTGGTATTGTAGACACAAATATGGACGTTCATTTTGAAGAACGTTCGAAATAATCAATTATATGGATAACATGCAGAATCCGAACGAGATGCCACCACAGGGCGCCGCAGCACCAATGCCAACGCCGCCACCAGCATCTGCACCGATGCCAATGCCAGCGCCAGAGCCGATGTCTGCACCAATGCCAGAACCTGCAGCTGCGCCGTCGGGAGAATCGATGAGCAATAATGTTCCACCGTCGTCATCAGCGTCGGAAGCATCGTCGCCAAATACTGGCGAGCGCCGCGGCATGGCAGCGCTTGGATACGTGGGAATTTTGTGCGTCATCCCACTCGTCTTTGCTCGCGACTCCGCATTTGCGCAGTACCATGCAAAGCAAGGACTGGTGCTCGCACTTGCGGGCCTTGTGCTTTCCATTGTGCGCGATTTTGTGTGGCGTGCACCGTTTGGTGGATTGCTCGTGCTTATCGTGGCAATCGGACTGCTTGTGGTGTCGATCATGGGCATCGTGAAAGCACTCGACGGAAAGCAATTCGATATCCCATACGTTTCCGAGTGGGCAAAGAAATTCACGTTCTAATAACGTTTCATGGCTTCCGCAGCACACAGCACGCTTGCGAGCCTCACACAGCGCCATGGCCTTGCGGTCGTGGCGCTTGGTCTTGTGGCGTCTCGCGCACGGGTAAAAGAGCTCGAAGCGGTCATGGGCAATCCTGAATTTTGGAACGATCAAGACGCGGCACGGAGCACGGCGCAAGAGTCGGCAGAACTGAAGCGTGAAGTGGAGGCGTGGGACGCGCTCGCGCAAGAGATGATCGATGCGAAAGCGATGCTCGAGCTTGCAGAACAGGAGGGGAATGCGGGTGTGGTTGCCGATGTTGAGCGCGCGGTGAGCGATCTTGAGTCGCGTTTTGCGGCAATGGAATTTCAGATGCTGTTCTCGGGCGAGCACGACACGCGCAATGCGATCGTGTCATTTCACGCTGGTGCCGGGGGCACTGATGCCACGGATTGGGTGGCGATGCTTTTGCGCATGATTTCACGGTTTGCAGAGCGCCAAGGGTTTGCGGTGGATATTTTAGACGAATCTCGTGGCGAGGAAGCGGGATACAAAAGCGTGACCATTACCGTGCGCGGCAGGCATGCGTACGGCTATTTGCGGTCGGAAGGCGGGGTGCACCGGTTGGTGCGTATCTCGCCGTTTGATGCGGAGCACATGCGTCACACCACGTTTGCGCTCATCGAGGTGCTGCCGGAGTTTGCGGATGTGGACGAGAAGGCGATCGAGCTCAACATGGACGATGTGCGCATCGACACGTTTCTTTCTTCGGGCAAGGGAGGGCAGTCGGTGAACACCACATACAGCGCCGTGCGCGTGACGCACATTCCCACCGGAATTGCGGTGAGCTGTCAGAACGAACGCTCGCAATTGCAGAATAAAGATGTGGCACTGAAAGTGCTGAAGTCACGGCTCTATCGTATAATGGTGGAGGAGCGCGCATCAAAACTTTCGGATATTAAGGGTGAACACAAGAGTGCGGCGTGGGGAAATCAGATTCGGAGCTATGTGCTCCATCCGTATAAAATGGTGAAGGATCATCGCACGAATGTAGAAACGTCCGACACCGATGCCGTGCTCGACGGCGCCATTCAGCCGTTCATCGACGCGTACCTGCGCCAGGATGCGGAGGTGAGGAATAGTGAGGAGTAGGGAGGGCGAAGGGCGGAGGAAGTTGTTGTGAGCTCAGAATCGAGTATCGTCGTGACTGTTTTAACCATTTCCTATGCACTACACCACCGCATTGGTGACGGGAGGATCGGGATTCATTGGCTCGCATCTTGTGGATGCGCTTGTTGCGCAAGGCACAACAGTTCACGTCATCGATTTGGTGGAGCCTGCGGCAGAGCGACGAAATGAAAAGGCGAACTACATCGTCATGGATATCCGTGATGTTACGATTGAAGAAACTGTGCGCAAAATCGCGCCAGACGTCGTGTTCCATCTCGCTGCGCACATCGATGATCGTGCGTCGGTGTTGAATCCTGTCATGAACGCGGAGCATAACGAGATAGGATCGATTAACGTTTTTGCCGCTGCACAACGGACCGGAGTGAAGACGATCATTTTTGCATCGAGCTCAGCGGTGTATGGTATTCAGGATACGGACACAATGGTGGAGTCGATGGTGCCACGTCCACAAACCCCGTACGGAATTTCGAAATTTGCAGGGGAAATGTATTTAGCCGCGTATCATACGCAGTACGGGATGCAAACGGTCGCGCTTCGGTTTGCGAATGTGTACGGCCCACGTCAATACGGAAACAAGGAATCGGGAGCGATTGCGATTTTTACCGAGAAACTTTTGGGGAACGAGCCAGTATTTGTGAACGACGACGGGAAAACGACGCGTGATTACGTGTATGTGCTCGATGTGGTTCGCGCGCTGATGGCGGCATCGCAGAGCGAAAAGTCTGGTGTGTACAACGTGGGGACGAATCGCGAGGTTGCGACGCAAGATCTGTACGACATGATCGCGACAGCGTTGGGGAGTGACGTGAAGGCAACGCAGCGTCCAGAAGTACGTGATGCCGTGAAGCGTATTGCGCTCGACGCATCGCGCATTGGTGCCGATCTTGCATGGACACCGGCAACAACGCTTGAGGATGGAATTGCGGCGACGATCGCCTGGTATCGCGAATACACATCAATTGTGTGAAAAAGTCGTACGGACAGCACTTTTTGCAGGATGATTCCGTGGTGCAAACGATTCTTGATGCTGCAGCAATTGCGCCCAGCGAGCTTGTGGTTGAGGTTGGGCCAGGCGCAGGGGCGCTCACGGCGCAGCTAAGTCTTCTCCCGAATCCATTGGTATTGATCGAGGCGGATCCTGATCTGCTCCCACGGCTCACGAAGGCGTATCCGAATGCGTCGATTCTCCACGCCGATGCGGCGCAGGTGGATTACGATGCGTTGACCACGGGCAGGCCGTGGGTTTTTGTGAGCAATCTTCCGTATAACGCCGGGAACGCGATTCTTGAATGCGTGCTTCGGTCGAATCATCTTCCCGATCGCCTCATTGTGATGGTGCAGAAAGAAGTGGGGGAGCGCATGATGGCGCACCCGGGCGATATGAGCGTGCTTTCGCTTGCCACGCAGCTCTACTGCACCGTGGAGATGATCGCTGTAGTGCCCCCGAGCGTATTTGTGCCACCGCCAAAGGTGGATTCGGTTGTTCTGCGCCTTGTTCCGCGCAGCGATCGTGTTCCCGACGCAGAAGCGATTATTCAGTTTGCAAAAATCGGCTTTTTGCATCGCAGAAAGCAGCTCCGTCAAACATTGGCGCATGCTGGTGTCGCATCGATTGAGGCGATCGATGCGGCGTTGAGTGCGTGTGGCTTAGCGAAGACGGTGCGT
>CAZVBP010000003.1:0-9343 GCA_964625515.1 uncultured Gammaproteobacteria bacterium | reverse complement strand
CCATGACTATGGCTGATGAGGAGCGCATTTACGTTCGTCGAACAAAACCTGTGTTGTCGCGCGAGCAGAAAACCGCGTTTGGCTTTGTGTTGAGCTTTGGTGCGCTTGCGCTGATTTTTGGTACATTTTACTTGTGGAAGCACGTGGCATCGCCGTTTACACTTTCGTACACTGGACCAAAATTTCTCACGGGAGATGAGCAGCAACAGCAGGAAATGGATCGGCTCAAGGCTGACGATACTGATAGCGATGGACTGAACGACTACGACGAGCTGTATGTGTATCGCACAAGTCCGTATTTAAAGGACTCGGACGGCGATGTGATCGAAGATGCGGCAGAGGTTGCGCAAGGGCAGGACCCGAATTGCGCACCACAGATGCCGTGCGCATCCAGTGTGGATGCGGTAAACCCCACAGATTTACGCACGTCATTCTTGGGAGAAATTGCGCTTGATGCCGGTGCGTCCATGGATGCTATTGCCGCAGATCCCGCCCCGGTGGACGTGGTTGCTGCGCTCGCAAGCATGACGACCGAGCAAATTCGTGCGTTTCTTATCGAGGCGGGTGGCGATGCAGCGACCATTAATGCGCTGACCGATGAAGAAATTCGTGCCGCGCTTGCCGCTGCGGTTACTGATCTTGATGCCGAAGGGGCGTTCGATGCAGGAGCAACAACAGCGCCAACGTCTTCTGTGCCAGAAAATACCAACCCTACGCCGTAACGTATGATGGGAAACGCAAAAAAACTCTCTGCATCATTTCTCCTGACGCTTGCATTCTTCTCTGCTTCTGCCGGAGCGCTCTTCTATCCAAAAACCGCGCACGCCATTCCTACGGAGGAGGTCTCAAGTGCGCCGTCGCTCATGGAGTGGATTAAGACAGGAATCAAAGAGATCAAAACCGGTGCGGTGGTTGCAGGCATTGCAACGTCGCTCATTAACACCATGACGTATGCCGCGGATCGGCTGGCGTACGATGCTGCGGTCTTTGTTGCGGCTGGCGGTAATGCAGAGGATCCATTATTTGAAAATCGTTCCGTTGGTGAATATTTTGCGGATTACGGCGCATCCGTGGCGGGAGAGGCGATTGGATCGCTGGACGAGCAAGGCATTTTAGGAAATTTCAGTCTTTGTCAGCCGGATGCATCCATCACGCTCGCCTTTAAGTTTGGGATTAAGTCCGCATTCGACCGCCCAAAGCCATCATGTGAGTTTAAAGAGGTGAAGGAGAACTGGGGAGGTTTCTTGGCACAGGTTGCCGCAACGGCAGAATCGCCGTTTGAGAAGAACTCCATGATCATTACGAAGTTGGTGGACATGTATAACCCACAGTCGAATGACTTTTCAGTGGGAATCATTTTGTACACCGACGTGTTGAACAAGGCGCAGAGCGAGTCGTCGATGAATGCGCAACGCTTGTTGCTCTCGGGATTTTTCAAAGACAAAACCGATTTTTTAACGGGTCGTACCCTGACGCCAGCAGAAATGGTTCAAAAACGTTTGGAACTCGCATCGAATTTCCCTGATGACGTGCGCAATGCGATTGCAATTCAAGCGCTTGGTGATCCAGACATTTTGATGCAAGTTGGGATTCATGCCGGATCGGTGTTTACGAACACGCTGCTCTCAAAGTTTACGGAAAAGGTGTACAACGGATTTTTTGGCGGTCTTGATAAGACCGATATCGATCCTTTTGATATTGATAGTCTCGCGTCGGGTGGTTCGGAGGATGCGCGCCAGAGTTTCCGGAGTTTCTTGGCAATGCGTCCATTGTCGATTCAGAACTACAGTATTCTTTCCGAGTTTGGCGCATGCCCATCGCAGGGGAGGGGATTGTATAACTGTGTTGCCGATTCGTCGCTTATTTCTGCAGTTGCCCGTGCCGATGGCGGTACACCGCTGACCATTCAAGAAGCGATTGAAGAGGGTTTGCTGCAGAGCAACTGGCCATTGATCCCGTCGTCCGATACCGCGCGTGATCAAGATCCCTACTGCGCAACATACGGGTATTGTCATGGGAACCTCGTGAAATTGCGCAAGGCGCGCATTATTTCTGTTGGTTGGGAGCTTGCGGCAGAATCCACGTCAAACAGTGAATCGAGCCCCGTCACTCTTGGCGAGGTGGTGAACGCGTTTCATTCCTGTAATGCGCAGGGGGAGCGCGATGAAAACTATCCATGGTGTCACCTTATCGATCCAGACTGGGTGTTGAAATATCCTGATTCGCAGTGCAAAGCGCAGGTATACGGCCAGCAACTTGAAACATCGGTCTCCGATGAACGCCAGCAAGAATGTGTTGACATGCCAAGCTGTATCGACGAAGACGGTGAGGGGAATTGTACTGGCGGATACGGGTACTGCGTGCGTGAAGAAAATGTGTGGCGATTCCGCGGCGAAGAGTGCCCAGACTATTACGGGTCGTGTACGTCGTACCAAAATCCAGAAGGGGAGGATGTGAACTTCCTGAGCAATACCACGGATGCACGCGGATGTACCGCCGATTCCGCAGGCTGTTTGTGGTACGCCACGGAGAAGTCCGACGAATCTGGCGCGTTCAATTGGCCAGACTATTCCACAAGCACATTGCTTGCGACTGCGGAGGCCTCCGATGATATTTATCGCAACCGCATCTACTTCACGGCCGAGGTAGAAGATTGTGCTGCAGACGACGCGGGATGTCGTGAGCTCGTTTCCCGCAAAGACGGAACCACGCTGAACATGATTTCCAATCCGTCGTTTGAAAATGACGATGATGCAGATGGCATGCCCGATGCATGGCTCGCGACCGGCGCGGTGACGTACGCAAGTGATGCTACCGAAATGCTCAGCGGTGCAGATGCCGTGAATCCTGGTGCGAACATTTTGTATCAACCGGGCGTGGTGTTGTCGCAGGGTGCGGAGTACACGCTGTCGTTTTACGCGAAACAGAATGCTGGATCGGCGAACACGGATGTTTCGTTGAATTTGCGTGCGTCGGATGCGTCGCAAGCGGTGGATCTTCGCGGATATGCGCTTGATGGTGATTGTGCGATTCACGAATACGCCACTTTCGATTCCGTATTCACGCAGTACGACGTGCAGATGGTGATCACGCCAGGATCGGCGTATGCGCGCTCCCAATGTACGTTTACCGTGCCAACGCTTGCGAATCCTTCTGCAGAAATTTTTGCGACCGTCACTGTTGGTGGAGGGGATTTGTGGTTTGACGACATTCAGCTGGAGCAAGAATCGTCAGCAAGTATTTTCCACGAGGGCTACAGTAGTGCGGTGCTCGATTTGGCATACGTCAAAATGCCGCCGTCATACTTGGGCTGTACCGGCGATGCAGGGGATCCGGAAGAATGCGCAAATTATGCGGCAGTGTGTTCCGAAACCGATGTGGGATGCTCGTTGTATGCGCCAGAAAATGGCGATCCTTCCGTGGCAGGCATTGCGAATGATTCCGACATGTGTCCGGAGGCATGTGTGGGATACGACACGTTCAAACAAGAGCCAACGCGATACGAGCCAGAAGGGGATTTCCCCGTGTATTTCATTCCGGATTCTGGAGAAACGTGCAGCGCGCAATACGTTGGCTGTGACGAGTTTACGAATATCGCAACGGAGGAGGTCTCATCATTCACCTATCTCCGCGCTTGTGTTACTCCCGATCAGGCCGCATTGAACACTGCAACGTCGAGCGATGCGGCAACGTTCTATACATGGGAAGGATCTGACACCGACGGATATCAGCTGAAAACCTGGAATCTCCTTGAGTCCGACATGGGCGCAACGCCGTATGTGTATCTTTCTGGCGTCGGTGGCGATACAGCGCCGCACCGTGCACCATGTACGAGTTGGACGGCGACGGACACAGGAATTGTTTGTAACGACGATTCCGTGAGTGGCGGTGTTCTTGATGCCGATACCGATCGTTGTGATGAACACGATGACATCATTACGAATCCTGATTGTCGCGAATTCTATGATGTTGAAGGGACGATTCACTATCGCGAGTGGACGAGCACGGTGACGGTTGATGAGGCGTGTGTGACGTATCGAAAAACCGATATTGTTGGCGCTGATACGGATGCACAAGTGGCAAACTGCGAAGGATCCGGTGGCTACTTTGATCTCGCAACAGCAACGTGCCGATATTACGGAAATGCCGAAGAGAGCTTTGCATGCCCTGTGGCAGAAGTGGGATGCCGTGAATACACTGGTGGGCGCAGCCGCAATAGTCGCCAAGCGTTTGTAGAATATTTTGAAGATGGTGATCTCACCAACTGGGACGCAGGAAGCGCGAGCGCGGTGACATTATCGAACGAATCAATCGCTGTTGATGGGCATTCGATTGCATCGGAGGGAGAGGCGGTGTGGACGTTTGTGGGTGGAGGGTCGGAGTGTACGGCCGAAGGTGGTTGTGAGACGTCGGTGGGGACGCTCGGTGGAATTTGTACCGTTTCGAACGGCGAATCATCGTGCGGAACTCTTCACGGCGCCGTGTACGCAGGAAAGACATACACACTTTCTTTCTGGGCCAAAGGCACCGGCGAACTCTCCGTTGGATTTGGAACAGCGATGGGATCGACCGTGGTCATTGAGGCACCATTTGCGCAAGGTACCGAGAGCGTGGTGTTGGAATCGGGTTGGAATGAATATACGTACGGTCCGCTCGACATGAACGCTCGCGACTATCCAAACTTTGGGAATGGCGACGATACGCTGATCTTCGCGCCGGTGGGCGGTGCATCGTTCTACATCGATAATGTGGTCCTTCGTGAAGGGGAGGACAATATTACGATCATTAAGGACTCTTGGGTAACGCCTGCGGAATGTGATGCAACGCCAGAGGGAACATCGTCTCCGCAGTATTACTTAGGATGCGCAGAATATCGCGATCAGAATAGCGAGGTTGCCTATTTGAAGAGTTTCAGCTCATTGTGTTCGGAATCGCAGGTGGGCTGTGAGGCATTCTTCCAAACGCAAGAGTCGAATGAAACGGGTGCGAGCGTGTACGGCGCATTGTGTTCCACGCTTGATGGCGCCCCAGTATCGTCGGCAACATCGTGTTACTACGGTTTGACCGCAGATGCTTCGGCATTCGATGAAACAAGTCAGTTCTTGTGTACGATCGGCGCCGGTGCGACGAGCTGTGAATTTAATTTGTCCTGGTACGTTCCTGCAACGGATCTTGCGCCACACTTGAGCTATGCGGCGTCCACTGTGGTTTCTCCTGCGGATAAAGATGTGTTCTTGGTGGTGAATAGCGATGTGGAGTGTTCGTCGAGTGTGGCGGGATGTACCGAAGTGGGATTGCCTACATTCACACAGGATCACACTGCGGTAGAAAGCTGGACGAGCACGTATCTGTTGAATACGCCAGAGGATTACGCAAGCACATTGTGTTCGCAAGACGAGTTGTTCTGTGACGCATGGCAAGACAATAATGGCGACATGCATTATTTCCGCGATCCGCAGAATCAAACATGTGAATATCGCACCGATGTCACCGTCGATGGCGTGACGTACAGCGGCTGGTTCCACACGGGAACTGATGCGCTGTGTTACGACGATTATGTGATTGGTGGTGATGCGGCAGGCATTTGGCGCAATGGCGACGATGATTACGCTGGCTGGGTGGGAACGTGTGAGGCGCGATATGACAGCTGTAGGGAATTCCAGGATCTTGTCGACCTTGCGCCGGATCAAGCGTACGGCACCGCCGATGGGGAGAGCTATTATTACTTAAATAACGAAACGCTTGAGGAGAATTCATTGCCGGATAGTCAGAAATGTAACGGCGAAGTGAGCCAAAAAGAGGGATGTGGGTTGTTTAACGACACATCGGAGCCGAACAAAACGGCGAACATGAGTGCGTCATACGTTGCAAGCAAGCATGCCGACGCATTGTTTGGTGGGCGAGCAAACGACCTCGTTGATCCGATTGATTGTGAATCGAGTACAGGATCCGTTATCATCACGCCAAGCGGCGAAACGATCGATTTGTGTGCAAATCGCTGCGCCTATCTTGGATCGGAATACTACGATATCTCGGGGACATCTGAGGCGTATGTGTTTGATGGATCGTGTTACAACGACTCCGATTGCCGACCATTAACGAGTGAAACTGGAGAAAGCGTGGAGGGAAGCTGTATGTACTTTGGTGTGCTCGAGCGCTTGGAAAATGATGCGAACACGGTGCTGAAGGTGAATCGCGACCGTGAATGTAGCGAATGGCTCAGTTGTTCTGATGCGCAAACTACATGGGATGAGCGTACGAATTCGTATGTCACTGTGTGTGGGGACATTGGTTTGTGTACGGAATATTCTACGGCCGGTAATGCGTCGTTCTGTTCTGCGTGGAAAACCGACGAACCAGCCACGGTGCTTGATATTACCAAGTACACCGAGCGCGATGTGTCGTGGTATGGCGATGAGTATTCCGGATTCGCTATCCCCGGATCTATTCCTGTGGATCAGCTCACGCAGGTGAACGTAGCACCAATCGCGAACGTGTGTAACACCCTTGGAAATGAATCGGAAACAATTGCGGGATTTGATGGCGCGCCATGTGAGAGCGACATTGATTGTGGAGTAGTTCCGGAAGACCTCGACGATGATCGCGACGGTGAACTGGACGATGAGGAGCGGGAGTATCGATACTGTCCACAAGAAACGGACACGGATTATCGTTTGGCATACGTTGCAGGTGCTTGTGAGGGGGAATACGGTGAATCGTGTTCGATCGGCTATTGTGAAAATTCCGGTTCGGCATGCGCGAGTACTGCAGACTGTGGAGTGGATGGCGGTAGCTGTTTGGTGGGATCGTGTTATGCGATTTCCGGAACTGCGTGTACATCGAGTGCAGAGTGTAGCGAAGGGCAAACGTGTCTTGGATCGGTATGTGCGACACAGGGCGCGGATGTAACAATCGACACATACGTTGCGGCGCTTCCTATCTTGCCCGATGAGCTTTGCGGCACAGGCAGCGCATTCTACGAATCGGTGAACTTCTCCGCGGGAACGTGTATCCGAAACTCGTGCGTACTCACCCCAACACGGACGACGTTCGACACGGATACGTCGGAGGGGAAGGTCTGTCGAGGATACCCAGAAATTAATAGCCCATTCCCAAATAGCGTGGTGACGCAATGGCAAGATCCGGTGACGCGCACGGCGGTTGATCCCGCGGGGAGCACGTTCTCGGTCGCAGAAGATGGCGATGCAGAACCGGTATCGTACGTACAGAATTTCGAGAATGTGCAAACGTGTGCGATTGGGGAGGATTGCGAATGTTCGTATAGCAAGGTGGAGTACGAATCGGGTGGAATCACGAAGTACTACAGCCGCGATTCGGTGATTGATACGCGCAACCAAGGGCTGTGTGTTGGGGGAGAAAAGGCGGGATCGTTCTGTACCACGAGCACGAACTGTCTTGGCGAAGAAGACGAAAGTGACGACGGTACTTGCGAGTTCCCAACAAAGATTGACGAAGCACTCGGGCTTGAGGGCTACTGTTTGGAGCGCGATTCGTCCACAAACATTCTTGGCGACCGCGATACGCGCGCATGTCTCACATGGCTTCCCGTCGATCAGCTTGCTGGCTCCACCGACAACTACGCGAAGTACACCGAGGCTGGATACTTTGAAGAGACGAATTTCTGCACGTATGTGAGTTTGTTTGCCGACGTGAGGTCGTCATCTGCCACCGCGCCAGAATCCGACGACGGAACCTGGAACTGGAATGATGGCACAGAGATTCTTTGTGCAGAATCGGAGGGGGATTATGAAGAAGATCGATATTGTACTGATTCAGGATCGGTGCAGTGCGCCGCGGGATATTTTGCCGTCATTGGTCCACGATGGAAAGATCGATTGTATGACGATGGGGACAAGAACACGTTTACGTTCACGTGCATGAAAGATGGAGGAGACCAGGATTGTCCGTACGTTTGTGTGCCGTACAACTCGTACCACATGGATGCGGAATACGATGATGAGGGTGAGGTTTGCGATCAAGGCCCAGCATCAACGCATCCAGGATCGCCGGTGGCTATGGAAGCACGAGATACGTTGTTGCCCGCGTATACCATTTCCGACATTCACGAGTTCACGGAGTATGCGTTAACAACGCAAGATTGTTTGGCACGCGGACGTCGTCATGATGACGGGAATGGCGGAACGGTTCCGCTGGTGTTCCGTGCAAACGATCAAGGCGCGGACTTCTTTGATGCAGCGATTGGCGCATCGTATGGTGCGCAAGGGACGGATCAGGCCGATCTCTACGCCGGATGCTACAAAGTGCTCTCCACCATGACGGAGCCTGGCGATAACGACGCTGCGCCGTGGACGGACCGCATTCTCAATTCCTACGCCGCGGGCTCTGGGCCGTATGCATTAAACGTCTCTACCACATATCCGGAAGCGCTGAACTTCGCGTACACCCCCACAACGGCAACCGAGCCGTTCGGTCGCGCACTGTCGCCGATCGCGCTGAATCAAAGTGATGATCCTCATCCTCCCGTCCTTCCATCATGTGTAACCTCTACGAGCTCGGGTTCGTTCGACGAATACTTGTTCTTTAGTCCTGACGTCGAGCTCGGATGTCCAGAAGGCAGTGGTGAAGAAGATACGGCAGATTGGTCGCAGCCAGATGGTCGCGCCTATTCTGACTATCGTCTTTCTGCAAGCAGGCTGACGGAGTCGGAGAGCTACACCACAGGATTAACGGCATACGAAGGCGCAGAAGCGTTCACGGTTGCAGGTGACTGCGGCGTGGGCGGTTCCACAGATACCGGCGTGTGTGTGTACGAAATGCTCAACGACATCTTTGCCCACGGCCGTGGGGAAATGGCGTTTGACGATGGAATCTTCGACGTTGAGGGAGGTGAATTCCGCGAGGTCAGTAGTTGGGGCGTGGGGCAATTCGTGGACATCGGATCCGAGTATACTGGCCAATTCTACGATGTGCGCAACACCGGAAATCCGCCAACGGTGTGGGGATTGGATGGGGATAATTGTTACGGGGAAACGTGTGAGGAAGACGAAGCGCACCCACTCACGCTGAATGATCAGAACGAGGGGAACGTGACCGGTAATTCGTTCTACCGCGCATACCTTAAGTTCTATGCCGCGGCAGACAAGAATCAGTTGCCGCTCCGTCGCATTATCGTTGATTGGGGTGACGGATCGTCCTTCACGGGCTCGGATGCGCCGGATAACTATTACAAAAATCATCGTGGATTGTGGGAGGGGACCGAAACTCCGGTATGTGAAACGGATGAGTTCGCTTCGGATTATGAATGGGGTATGAATGCGGATAGCTGCGAAAGCAACGCATTCAGCTACAATCACATCTACAC
>CAZVBP010000002.1:0-25536 GCA_964625515.1 uncultured Gammaproteobacteria bacterium | reverse complement strand
TATGCTCCTCACCACACACAGGAGTTCCCATGCTCGATGATCCCCGTACGAAGCGGGTTATCGGCTTCACGCCGCTGGTTGCACCTCACTACCCCCGCCGTCTTCCCGGCGGAATGACGGTCATGGATTCCAATCCGCCCGTGCACGTGATACTGATCCGCACGAAGACTTGCGGCATCGATGAAAACGGCGTGCCCACGATCCTCCGAGTGGACACCCTCGAGCTCCGCCGCCTCGATCCGTGATCGGTCCCGCCACGACCCGTCAGCCTCCTCCACTGAGACCCTGCGCAAAGCGTACGGGTCTCGCGCTTTTTATGGAAGAATTGATTCGTTTTGAAGAATCACTGATGGTGGTCGGAATGAAAAGATTCACCCTGTCGTTTTAATGAGTTCATCGAACACTTCCGCAGCCTTCATATCGGACATGTGCTCGGGCGGTGTTTTGAAAAGAAATGGGCATGCAAACCGAGCTTTTCTTTGTTGCTGAGTATCAACCAAGTACTGCGCTACTCGTATTGCGTCCGCCGCCGTTCCTGCTCCGTTGATACTAATCTCATCCTCAATGACGGATGTGATGGAAATCGGTGTCCGTCCAAAAATTTCTCCTTCAATCGAAAGCGTCACGAATTTATGACCGGAAGGCTCGCCCGTGTATTGAAACGACACCGTTGGAGAAGCATCATCGTTATCAAGAAACTTTTTCAGCGTTTCGCTTTTTGACTTTTCTTTCTGCGCGAATCGATATAACAGATTATAATGATCAGCATTGCCCCCTCTGTTTTCCTGATGAGTTTTTGTAACCCTCACCCCGCGCATTTTTAGCAACTGCAAGAGAAATCTATTCAACATCGTAGCGCCAATCTGACTTTTGATGTCATCCCCCAAAAGAACAAGGCCCTTTGACTCAAATTGTTCTCGCAATTCAGCAACAGCTGCGAGTGGCGACGGGATGCAATTGATGAAACTACACCCCGCTTTTAGTGCTTCTTTGGCATAAAACATGCTTGCCTCATCGCTCCCAGAAGGAACAAGGTTCACCAAAATATCCGTCTTTGTTTCTTTCAGAATTGTCGCAACATCTCCCGGTTCCACGTGGCTCTCATGAACAAAGCTGCCTTTCATCTCTGAAATAACGCCATCCAATGTTGGGCCCCGATACACAAGCGCCTCATACTCCAAAGGCTTCGTAATCTCTTTCGTAATATTCATTCCCGCAGCAATCGCCTCATGCAATTTTTTGCCAACTTTTCTTTCATCAACATCAAAAGCACAAACAAAGTTTATATCACTCACGTTGTACTGCCCGATAACTGGATGCAAGAGCCCCGTCGTTTCATTAGGATTTTTTGTATAGAAAGAAACCCCCTCGACCAAAGCTTTTGCAAAACTTCCAACACCGATGATTCCGACGTGTATTTTCTTCATAAAAATCGATCAAAGCACCTCGGCAATCAAGTATCGATCTTATACAATGCTCGCCCAAAGCAACGCAAACGATTCTTTGTACGCTTTCGCAATCGCTGCATTGCGAATTTGAATGACGACGATTTCTGGTTCGTAGATTTCTATCGCAACAAGTTCATCGGTAATGCGGGTATATGTTGGTGATGTAAGGCCCTTGGGGAGAACACGGAGCTCCGTCCTTGCTTCTTCGGTGAATTTCTTTTGAAAAACGGCAGAATAGGTTCCTGGTGCAAGCAACAGCTTTTTCACTCTGCCGCGATCGAGCATGGCGACGTACTCCGGATACCATTCCCCGACGGCATCATAAAAATCGGTGTCTTTTGCTCCACCAATAATGCGCATGGTCTTATCCTTTTGCTTCGATGCGGAAAGCACGATGTCTCGAAGATTCGTTGCAAAGCCCTCTTTCCCCACAAGCGTGCGTACATCAATGGTATTTTTCTCTTTTTGTTGTAACTCGTACAACCGTGGCAAAACATCTGCCACAACATCAGAAAGACGTTCGATTCTCGCCTTAAGCACCGCAGGATTCGCCGCCTGAAAGATTTTGATGTTCTTCTTTTTCGTTACCGTCACCAATCCTTCATCAATAAGCTCATCAAGCGCGTTATACACGAGCATCCGATGAAGCTTTGTGGCGCGGACCAACGCGCCAGATTGGCACGATTCCAGCCCCAAAAGCGCCGGGTACACCGCCGCGGCATTTTTGGAGAGCCCAATCTGAATTAATGCCTTTTTGATATCCATATATTTGAATATAGCATCAATCGCTATTTCTGTCATCATTTATTGTTGACAACGGGTCGGTTTCATGATATCGTTTTCCGTTCGGTTCACCACCCCCGAACACCGGAGAGGACACCATGACGACCGACATCGACCTCCTTCGCATCATCCAGGGCGCGCATAAGACCCCTCGCGTGATAGAGCACATCGAACACCATGTCACCGGAACGCTCATCCATCTTGGGTGGTCGGAGCGGGATGCGGATTCGTTCCTTGCCTATACCCTCCACAAGTCACTCATCCCCGGTACCGACCGGCTCGACGACTTCGAGGCGGCACTCTCGCTCCGCATGCCCATGCCCGCAACGACCAACCTCGACGCCTGCATGATCGCCCGTGCTGATCGCACCTTCGGCATGATCCGCAAGCACATTCCGCCGGGATCCGTCCTCGACCTCGGGGGCGGGAGCGGCGAGATCGCCATGCGAATCGCACGCGAAGGGCACAAGGTGACGATCGCCGACGCCATCGACTGGCGACGAGATCGTTGCATCGGCTTCACGCAGGTGCACAACAACCATGTCCGCGGTCGTCGCGAGTCGTACAACACGGTGATCGCGCTCCACGTTTTCCATCACAGCGAAGACCCGGAGAAGCTGCTCGCCGAGACGTTCCGGCTCGCACGGCGGCGCGTGATCTTCATCGAGTCCGTCACCAACGACATGACGGGGTACATCTACGGGTGCTGGGTGGACTGGTTCTACAACCGGGTGATCCACTTCACCCAGGATCCCGCCAAGAAGATCCCGGTACCGTGCCGCTTCCTCCCCGCAACGGGATGGGAGCAGATGGTGTGGCGGCGCTTCGGCCTCATGCCAACCATCTCCCACGACCTCGGCATCTACCAGTACCTGAACCCGGAACATCACCACCTCTTTGTGTACGACCTCTAGACCTGCGCACCCGCGCTTGTCGGCAGACGCACTCGTCGCCGCCACCGGGTGCGTTTCGCTTTCAACAAAAAGGCAGGGAACGAAATCCCCGCCTATCTGTTTTTTTCTTATCGATGAATTACTTCGCAACACGCTCCACGTAATCGCCGGATTCGGTGTTTACGAGGACGTGGTCGCCTTCTTTGATGAAAATTGGCACGCGGACGACGAGACCGTTATCAACTTTTGCGTCTTTGAGCACGTTTCCGGAAGCGGTGTCGCCTTTTACTGCAGGTTCGGTTTCCATAATCGTGTACTCGATCTTGAGCGGAAGCTCCATGGAAATTGCCTTCTCACCGTGCATGATGATCACGACTTCGAGACCTTCTTTCAAGTACTGCGCATCGTCACCCACCATCTCCTTCCCAAGGGTGATTTGTTCGTACGACTGCCCGTCCATGAAGGTAAGTGTGTCTGCATCGCCAAAGATAAACTGCATGCGACGGTTGTTCACCTGTTCAAACGTGAGCGTTTCGGCAGATTTGAAATTATTTTCTACCACCTTGCCCGACGACAACGATTTAATGCGCGTGCGCACAAACGAGCTTCCCTTTCCCGGAGACACGCGTTGAAAACTCGTCACGACCCACAAGTCGCCATCCAAATTGATGACGGTCCCTTTCTTAATATCGTTCGGTGATGCCATACAATGAAATTAATATCGAGCCGATGGTGGAAAGAGATGAATCGAATCGATATCATTCGCTCCAGCCGCAAGCATGACGAGACGGTCCACGCCAAGCGCATTGCCGTACGTGGGTGACGACACGGATTCTAACCGAGCAAGAAGCTCTTCGTCAATTGGGAACACTTCTTTTTTCGCCAATCTTCGCTCTTCTGCTTCAAGAAGGAAGCGCCGGCGCTGCTCTGCAACATCGGTCAACTCCGTAAACCCATTACACAGCTCAAGCTCCCCCACAAACGTCTCGAATCGTTCCGCATACCGTCCATCGGAACTTACTTTTGATAACGACGCGCACGGCACAGGATACTCACACAGCATAAATCGACCCCGAGTGACGACATTTGGCCAAATGACCGTCTGAAATAATCGATCAATAATTTCGTGAACCGGTTCATCATCAGTTGGGGTCGCGACACCGTGCGCCGTACACGCATCAATCAGCCGAGCACGATCTTCCTCATGCGGCACAAAGCCAAATTTCTTTTCAAACTCATCGACGTAACTAATACGAACCCATGGCTGCAGACCTCCCCCTACCCCTCCTTCGTAAGGAGGGGGGAACTTGCTCAACACAAAATCGATCAATTCCCCAGTCTCCGTCATCAATTCACGATAATCTGCGCCTTGGCGGTACCACTCAAGCATGGTGAATTCAATACTCCACCGTTGGCCGGGCATTTCGCGGTCACGGAACACTGGTGCAAGCGTGAAGATGCGCTCCATGCCGCCGCCAAGCAGCTTTTTCATGCTGTACTCCGGGCTTGTGATGAGCCCCATGCGCTCGGTGTGCGCATTCGGACCATCGGTATGCACATCAACACCCAACGGGCTCAAATTTGGTTCCATCCCTGGCGATTTCACCACAATCGGCGTCGTCACCTCGCAATACCCGCGTGTACGGAAAAACTCACGAATCTTTTCCATCACACCGTTCCAGAGTGCCGCCCGCATTTCAAGATCGTTTTTTGTTAATGCCATAAGAGATGTTCTTCATATCCTTTCCAACACAAAAGCAGCTCATCGCTGCTTTTGAATGCCGGACTTAGGTCAAAACGAATGGAAGGAGAGCAATAATGCGGCTGCGCTTGATTTCGTTCGAAACATGGCGCTGGTGCTTGGCGCACAATCCGCTGCGCTTGCTTGCGGTAATCTTGCCGTACGACGACAAGAAGCGCTTCAACACTTCCGTGTTCTTATAATCAATTGCTACGTCACGATTCACACAAAAGTAACAGTATCGTTCATTTTTCTGTTGCGTTGCCATACGGTGAGATCAATTTAGAATGGAATATCTTCGAGCTTTATTTCGTCATCGGGATTTGCCGCTGGTTCGTCGGCCATTGCTGCCGCACCGGCGCTCATTGGCACTGCCGCACCACCGGCCATCGGACTTCCGCCCCTATCGAGCATAATCATGTTCTCTGCCACGATCTCTGTGCGATAGCGCTTTTGGCCGTCGGTGCCCTCCCAGTCACGCGTTTGAATACGACCGTCAATGTATACCTTCTTTCCCTTCACTAAATACTGCGCACAAATTTCTCCGAGCTTTCCCCATGCAACAACGTTGTGATATTCCGGTTGATCCTTTTTCACGCCACTTGCATCGGTATAGACACGATTCGTCGCCAGAGAGAACGAACACACCGACTGGCCACTCGTCGTTTTCCGCAATTCAGGATCGCGCGTGAGGTTCCCGATAAGCATTGCCTTGTTCAGAGATGCGGCCATAGGAGAGAAGATGAAGCGAAATCGCTTATATATTCTTCATGATATCCGAGTCCAGAATCTGATCCAACTTATCATTCAGCTCGGCAGTGGACATCTTTGCCTTCTCGGCAGATGCGGCCTCTGTGGTGCGCTCCTGACGTGGGCGCTCTTCGCGCTCGCTGGAACGACGACCTTCTGGAGTGAGCGGCGGCAAGTACGACGCCATGCGGAACGTTGCAGCAGGAATTCCTTCTGGACGCGCCACGATAATGTGACGGAGCACATCGTCGGAAAGGCGAAGATCTTGGTCGATCTTCTGCACTTTTTCCCCGTCAACAGTAATGTACGTAAGAATGTAGGTGCCAAAACGGATGTGATCGATAGGATATGCCAACTTAATCTTTCCCAAGTTGGTGGTCTTCTCAATCTTTGCGCCTGCTGCAGTAAACAGCGCTTCAATGTTCGTCACAACACCGTCGATCTCGGAATCCGAGAATTTGGACGGGATAATAGACATGATCTCGTAGATCATAGGATTTGCTCGGTCCCGTCGCTTGCGAGCGACGGGACGACCCTGTGGGCCGTGGACAAGAATTAGTGCGGGGACTGTAGCCCACACAACCCTTTACGTCAAGACAAATCTTTGCTAATCTCAGCTGTCCGCCGCGCATCCCTTATCGGCTGCACCCGGCGTGATTTGTTCCTTCTCATCAACCATCCATCCCATTTGCCGACTCTCGGCAAGGAGGCCCCATGGGCGAAGACTACACTCCCGCACATGAACCGGGAGATCTCCTCGACCACGACAAGTACCGTTTGGAACGCATCCTCGGAGTAGGAAGTTTTGGAGAAGTATGGCTCGCCACCCATGTGCATCTTGGAACACGAGTCGCGATCAAGATTATGCACGCGTCCTTCACGAGCCGTATTTCCCGACGTCGCTTCGAACGGGAAGCGCGAGTTGCAATGAAACTCGCCAAACACAAGAACATCGTTGGGGCCCGTGACCTGATCGTCGCCAACAATATGCTCGCGATCGTCATGGAGTCTATTGACGGAGGGCCAACGCTGTATGATTACCTCAAGGAATGGACAGCGAGCGAACGCGAAGCGCTACGCCTCACGAAATGGATCCTTAATGGTCTCATTGAGGCGCACAAGAACGGCATTCTCCACCGGGACCTTAAGCCAGCGAACGTTCTCCTCAAGTACGTGCTTGAAGGAATGCCGAATCCGATGATTTCGGACTTCGGAATTGCGGGGAGCACCGAGGGAGAAACCGACGACAGCTCAAGAAGCACCCGTGATGGGCAGCAGATGGGCACGCCAGGATACGTAGCCTTCGAGCAGTGGGTAAATGCGCGATTGGCAACCGCGCGCTCCGATCTCTACGCTGTAGGAGTTATGCTTGCGGAAATGGTCGGCGTCTCCCCGCTAGGGCTCACAATGAGCACGATGGGCGACACGATTAACCCGCAAAAAAGAGCGGAGTGGCTCGCATCCATCCCGTATCCCCGCATCCGCGCTATCGTGGAGCGAGCGGCGGAGGCTGGGTGGATCGATGGCAACGTGGTGCCCCGGCGGTATGCGAGTGCCGTAGAAATGCACCACGCGGTTGAAGATGCGATGGCACAGGCATCGGAAGATCCTGCGCCGCGCATCCCACGCAATGATGCGACCATGGTTCCCGCGCTGGACCCGCACACGATCCAGGCAACTCCCGCGCCAGAAGGAGGGACGGCAATTCCGGATGGAGAGGCAGCGGAAGTGAGTCGGAAGCCGGAGACGCCCAGGCCGGTGCAGAGGATGGTCGGGACCTACCTGACCGCCGAAGAAGATTGGAAGCCTCCGCCCGCACGGTGGAAGCAGCCAGTGGGTGTGGCGGTGGTGCTGCTGATCCTCGGCGGCATCGTGGGGATGTGGTGGTGGTCGCAGACACGGGCGACCGATGTGATCGAGCGCGAGGAAGTGGTGACGCACTACACGTACGTCCCACCACTCGTGCAAGACACCGCAACACCGGAGGATTCGGGCCTGCCCGACACCGGTGGTGGCGATGAAACAGGTGACGTGGTCGAGGCCGTTCAGGCACCGATCACTGCGCCGGTCGTCGTCACCCGCCCCGTTGCAACCAATGTCCCCGACCGGACACCGGAACCCATCGTGACCCCGCCCGAAACGGCGCCGGTCACGGAGGTGAAGGTGACGCTCGTCGATGCCCCCACATCGGTGAGCGCTGAAGGCGTGCTGAACATCGAGGCGAGAGTCTCGGTGCCGGCCAGCCGACAGATCAAGTCGGTCACCCTCCGGTATCGGGGAGAAGGCGGCGGGGCGTGGCAATCTCGTCCCATGGCAGTAAACGGAAACGTTGCCCGCAGCACCATCAAGGCTACGGCCTCAATGGGAACGCAGGTGACGTACTACGTGGACGCCCGGACCGCCGACGATCCGGGCACGCCAATCAAGTCCCCTTCGGTGACAGCAGAGATCCTTCCCTGACCCAACGCGTACGCGGTGCCCCCCGGACTTCAACGTCTGGGGGGCATCATCGTTTCTCTATTCTCTCCCAATCAATTACACTTTCATTACTATGCACGCATTTGCAATTCTCGGGAGTCATCCCACCCTTTCCCTTGCAGAAATCGCGATGATTTCCAAACAGAAACCAAGCCACACGCATGGCGACGTGGCGATTTATGACGCACTCGACGAAAATCTTGTGGCTTTATGCGAGCGCCTTGGTGGCACACAAAAGCTTGGCGTGATCATTGGCAGCGTTGCAGCGTGGAATCACGACGAGCTCGCCACATTTCTTGCGAGCGATCTTGTGAACGACGTTTCGGAAGGCAAGATCGAATTTGGTATCAGCGTGTACGACGGTGGAGACGCAAAAAACACGGAGCATGCACGACGAAGCGCGCAAAGCCTCGGGCTCGAAGTAAAAAATCGCATCAAAGAACTCAGCCGTAGCGCACGATACGTGATCTCGAAAGCGCCAACGCTTTCATCGGTCGTCGTCCAAAAGAATCGCTTGATCGACAAAGGCGCGGAGTTTGTTTTTCTTATCACACCAACGGAAATCCTCATTGGGAAAACGGCCGCAGTACAAAACGTCGACAAGTGGAGCGAACGAGACTTTGGTCGCCCACGCCGCAATGCCAAGCAAGGGATGCTCCCCCCAAAGCTCGCACGCATGATGGTGAATCTCGCCGGAGTCGATATTGCATCGTCAACAGTTCTGGACCCGTTCTGCGGATCCGGAACCATTCTCATGGAAGCAGCACTGCTTGATGCGCACGCACTCGTGGGCAGCGATATTAATCCCGAAGCTGTTGCAGATACGGAAGCAAACCTTCGTTGGCTCCAGCAAATTGGCGCAGGCAAGCTGCCGCAGTTCCATCTTTTTCCAAAATCAGCACAAACCGTCCATGAAGATCTTGCGCCCGCGTCCATCGACGCGATCGTAACCGAAACATATCTTGGTCGGCCACGTCGCGGGAATGAAACGCGACAGGAAGTAGAAGATGCCGTGGCATACGTGGCAAACATGTATCGCGAAGCATTCAGCGCGCTCCTTCCCGCACTCAAACCCGGTGCCGTGCTTCTCATTGCCGCGCCTGTGCATCACATCGACGGCCGCACCGTGGCCTTCGACGCGCGCACGCTCCTCGAACCCCTTGGCTACACGCACACACCCCTCCCCTACGAGCCCATCGAGTACCACCACAAAGAGCAATTAGTCGGCCGACGCTTGTGGCGATTTGTGCGGGGGTAGTGAGTGAAGGATCAAGCGAAAAAAAGGTGAAGGCGATCATGAGCGATATTCGATCCTGACGTAAGGAAGGATCTCGAGCGAGCCTACCTGTATCCAATCCGACTGGCAGAGACCCTTCCTGCCTGCCGGCAGGCATGGCACATGCGTTCAGGGTCGAGTTTCTCGTGGGTCGACTGACCGCCTTCACCGAAGGTAATCCTGATTGACCGTTTTGACCGTGGTCACCAATCCGGATACACCGCCCTCACCGCCTCCTCACACCAACGCATTCTCTTTGACGGAATGCGCTTTTTGTGCCAATATTCACCGTCGCTCAACGACCGCAGCATCGGAAAAATGCTGCGCCAATCCTCCACTCGGGAGTCCTCATGGGACAGCTCTTCTCCAATACCATATTCGCGATCGTAGCACCGATGTTCGCCATACTCGCGATCTGGGGTGGAGTAACACTGATGTCGCGACAGACCCTGCCCGACATGGTCATGGCATTCCTCATGTTCGTGATCGCGGCCCTCTTCGTACTCGTTGGTTGGACAGCGTTGAAAAGCGCAATCGCGGCAGCCAAGGACCTCGTCAAGTGACCATCGCCACGCCCCGGACATCTGACGCAGATGAATTCCGGGGGCCCTCTCTGCGCACGAACAAACCCGTTCGCGTGTGGAGATAGGCCAACACACGAGGCACCTCATGCTGAAGAACCCCGCTGACGTTCTCCGCCTCCTCGTCCTTTTTGTGACGAGTTTGTCCGCCACACTGTTCCTCATCATCGGCGGCCGAGCCGATGGCGCATCGAACAGCGCGTTCAGTCGGCTCTGCGCTGCACCGGCGGCCGCGATTACCGACGCCGCGATCGAGATCGCAACACCAGAACGCATCTTCATTGTCACGGGCTTCACAAGCTCGGTAGACGAAACGGACGGTGATCCGTGCATCGCGTCGGACCAGTCCGACATCTGCGCCCGCTTCCTAGCGGGCGAAGGGATCTGCGCAACAAGCGCGTTCCCCTTCGGCACAGTGTTGTACGTCGACGGGCTCGGGCACTGCACCGTAAGCGACCGAAAGAATCGGCGCTACGGGCCGGAGTACCTCGACTGGTACTTTGGCCCGCCGGAGAACAAGCCGATCGCGGTGAACTTCGGCAAGAAGCGACGCAGCGTCCGGCTTGTCCAACGGTGAACGACGACAACGAAACACCCCGCAGTGCTCATCGAGCGCGCGGGGTGTTCCAATTTACACTTTCTTCTCAAGTCGGAATGCCACCAATCCATCCGCGAGCACTTCTGACGGTCGATAATGCGTCATGAGCTCTTGAATCCATTCCACTTCTGTTGCTCCTTCTGCTGCAATTTCCGAAAGCGGGATTGCATCGAGCAAGCGTTGCACGTTTTGAAACGCTTGTCGCTCCAGCACGATCATCGGCAAACGCTCCTCAAGCTCGGGTCGTCGCATGAACACGATTTCACTTCCCGCACGAATCCCTTTTCGCTTCTCGTCATTTAAACGTACCTCCCACGTTTTTTTCCCGGCCTTCATTCGGTCGAACGATTTCGCATCCACACGCATCACCACAGGATTGTCCATAGAAATTATGCGTTTACACGGAAATGACAAATGTCTCCATCCTGCATGATGTACTCTTTTCCCTCAATTCTCAACTTCCCTTTGTCACGCGCACCGGATTCCCCACCAAACTCCACAAAATCGTTGTACGAAATCACTTCCGCACGAATAAAATTCTTTTCAAAGTCCGTGTGAATCACGCCCGCCGCTTGCGGCGCCTTGGTGCCCACGCCAATCGTCCACGCGCGCGTTTCCACCTCGCCAGTGGTGAAGTACGTGATGAGATGCAAGAGCTCGTAGCATTTGCGAATCACTTTATCGAGCCCGGATTCGGTCATGCCAAGATCCGCAAGAAATGCTTTTGCATCGTCTGGTGAAAGCCCCGCAATCTCTGCTTCGATTTTCACCGAGATAGGAATTGCAAGTCGATCCGGCCCAAGCGGCGACACCCATGCATCGTTAGCCGCATCGGATTCGTCCACGTTCACAATGTACAAAATGGGTTTCGCGGTCATGAGGGACATCGTGCGCACAAACGCCGCCTCGTCATCGGTAAACGAGACGCCACGTGCCAACTCACCTTTCACGAGCGCTGATTGAAGCTTCTCGAGCGCCGATGCCTGACTGGCCAGATCGGGATTCTTCCCTGCTTTCATCTTCCCCTGCACGCCGGTGAGCATCTTCTCCACCGTCGCGAGATCGGCCATCGCAAGCTCGAGCTCGATCACTTCAACGTCGCGTTTTGGATCAACGTTCCCGTCAACATGCACCACATTTGGATCGGGAAACGCGCGGACCACATGCGCAATCATGTCTGTTTCACGAATGTTCGCCAAGAACTTATTCCCAAGCCCTTCACCCTTGTGCGCACCCTTCACAAGCCCTGCAATATCAACAAACTCAATCGCGGTAGGAATACGCTTGTGCGATGACGACATACTCATCAACACATCGATTCGGGAATCCGGCACTTCCACCACGCCCACATTCGGCTCAATGGTACAAAACGGAAAATTGGCACAATCCACCTGTTTTTTGGTGAGCGCAGTGAAAAGTGTCGATTTTCCCACGTTTGGCAATCCAACAATACCGACGTTTAGCATATTCAAAACGATCAACAAATTTCAATCGCGACAATTCTATCGGCAAATTGACTTTTTCGCAATTTTTCGCTACGTTTAGCCCTCCTCTTTGAGGAGTTCAACCCCGTCGAGCCCCTTCACTGGGGCCCTGGAGACGACATGTCCCCCATCGCCCTTTTGCTCTCCACTTCCGTCGCCCTCGCGGCGGACCCCTTCACCACCTCCCCCGCCACCCCGGCGCCGCAGAACGGCATCACCACGATTCGCATGTCCGCCAACGCGCCGGAAGTCTCCACCATGGCCGTGATCCTCACGTGTGGCACGGAGTACGAGGCAGAGGCCCTGGAACTGTACCGGTCGCTCATGCCGCGGTCCGACATCGACACGCTCGTGACGATCTGGGAGCCGACGGCGAACGAGGTCCGGAACTGGTTCACCAGCACGCTGCCCGCCGAGATGGGGTCGGGCCGCTACCGGCTCACCATCGTCGGCCTCGCCTGCGAAGGAGAAGGCGGCGACGTCGATGAAGAAGTCCTGCACACTCGGAACAGCGAGATCGATGGCGGCCTGCCGTTTGTCGATCTCGTGATCGGCATCCGCTCCCTGACCACGGGCGCGATCTGGCTGATCGACGCGAGCCGTGATGGCCTCGGTGTCACGGGAGACGATGTGGTGAAGCTTGGTGGTGGCGATGCCCTCGCCATCTCGACCGGTCCGCCGGGAACAACGGCGGGTGGAGGCCTTCTCGGCGCCGCAGCGAGCGTGATCGAGAGCGCAGGAGGCGGACCCATCACCCTCGAAGGCCTCTACTACCTGGGCATCAAGCAGAAGCTGGCGGGAACGGACCTCAACATCTACACGTCGATGGGCCTCCTGCCCGGAGACGAGTGGAACGGGAACCGTGCCCGACTCGTGCTCCCCGGCGGGCCGCTCATCGAGCCCGCACCGGCGCCGTTCATCCCGCCGGCCATCCCGCTCACGGACCCGAACGTGCGCAAGCCCGTTCCCGCGGGCTGCTGGGTGGCGGGAGCGGGGCTGCTCACCACGGTGGTGGGCGGCGGCATCAACCTCGGAATTGCCTCGAGCGATCGGAGCTGGATCGCGGGTGTGAACGATGGGACCATCGACGCAACCGATGCCGAGCTCAACGCCGGCGTCCGCCACATGCGCACGCATGCGGTGATCGGTGGCATCTTCACCGGTATCGGCGGCGCCGCGCTCGTGGGTGGCACCACATGGACGATCATCGAGGTACGCGAGCGAACGGTCACCGTCACCCCCGCCGGGAACGGGGTACTGTTCACCGGCACGTTCTGATCGCCGCAAGACGCAACGCAAGGCCCGCCCCTCCGCTCGCAAGAGCAATGGAGGGGCGGGCCTTCAGCTTAGGACTTCCTCATTTTGTCTCTTTTCGACTCACATCGTCGCAAATTCGTTCAACGTACCGTTAAGTACGTCTCACGAACTTTGCTCCTCGTTCATCGAAAATAGCCGAAAATGAGAACGTCCTAAACCTTTTCTCGAATACCTATTACGGCGCTGGCGTTGGAGTGGTCGATTCCTCAGGTGTTGGGAGTGGATCCGGGATAGGGTCGGGAACGGCCTTCCCTGCGCGGAGCGCGTCGAGCTTTTTCTGCACCGTTTCGTTCGCAGCATCAAGGCTCATGATGATTTCAAGCTCTGCGATTGCCCCGTCAACATCACCCGCCTCTTCCAAGACCGACGCAAGATACCAATGGGCATTGGAAAAGTTTGGCGCAATAGCAATCACGCGATTGAGCTCTCGTTGTGCAAGATCGTTTTTCCCTTGCCGGAGGTACAACAGCGCAAGCTGCAACCCAACACCAAGATCATTCGGCGCACTATTGCGCACCAGCTCCATGCTCGTGATCGCTTCCGCGAGCTTTTCTTGTCGCTCTTGCACAAACGCAAGATAGTACCGCGCCTCAACATAATCCGGCTTGAGCGCAATCGCGGTCATAAGCGCATCATGCGCACGAGCGTACGATTCATCCTGCACACGTACCGCTTCTGCAACAAGTTGCTCATCGTCACCTCGTACGAGCGCAGCTTGCACATCGGCAAGCGCAATATACGCACGCGCGATCTTTACAAAGTATTTCGGATTCTTTGGTGCAAGTGCACTTGCGCGTTCATACGAAAGAACGGCCAATTGCGCGCCATCAGATACAAGCGGAGAGACTTCACGAGAAATATCCCCGCGAATCTCCCAATTCGTTGCCGTGTTTGGTCCAAGCTCTGTTGCACGAACACCAGCATTCACTGCAGCACCCACCAATGACTTCACGTATTCCGGATTTGCATCGGGCAGCTGCACCGTGGCAATGAGTTTTTGCAAAAGCGCACTGCCAAGATTTCGGTAGTACACATCGCTCCACCGGTTCAGCGTTGCCGCACGATCAAGCGCCAAAATCACGTCATCAACATTCCCGCCGGCACGATCAATCGCAATCGCCCGCGCAAACGCGATTTCCGCACGATATCGTGCAATCGTCGCAAAACCAACGGTCAATGCAAATACGCCAAACAGCACAAAGCACAGCACCGCGAGCATTCCAACACGCGGTGATTTCTGGAGCGAAATCGATTTTGCATGCGGCAACAATTCAGAAAGGATCAGCGCAGTAAGCAGCCACAAAAGAAACATCAGTGCAACGTTGTGCGGGTACACAACAAACACCACGACGCTTGCCATCCACGCGGGAAGCACAAAAACAACATGCTCATGCTTTCCCTGCACCATGCTTCGCACGCTCCATACCGCAATCACACAAAGCGCGACCACAAAAAAGGCGGTTGCGAAAAGACCGAACGTCGGAAGCATGGTGAGCAGTCCCGACGACCCCCGATCGAACTGTGTGTTCCAAAACGTACTTTGGTTCAGCTCTTCCGAGCGATGTTCTGCAAAGAGTATGGAGAATGTCCCCGGGCCAGTCCCAAATGCCCATGCGCCGTCTTGCATTGCGTTGGTGGCAATTGCCCATGTCGACGATGTATTCAACCCAACTTCAGCCGTGAATGGGTTGGGCAAAAACGTGGGAAGGACAAGAAAAAACAAAGACGTGACCAGCAAAACCATTGGTGCAAGAAATCGCCACGGATGGACCGCGTGCTGCAGGCGCAGGAGCGCAAGTGCAAAGACCGCAAGTGCCGCTGCAAGCGCAACGCCCCACAGCAACGCATAATCGATGGCGAGTAAGACAATCACTGTTCCTGCAACGGTGATTGCACTCGTCACCACCATAACGGCGCGTGTGGCGCGAGAAAATGCATCAGCGTGCACCATGGCCATACACCCAAGCGCGCTCATGATCACAAGGTACAGCGCAAGACTGTTTGGCATTCCAATAAGATTGGTGGGGATTGCGCCCAGAGAAACAGAGAGGAATGTGCTGAGCGCAACAATGCTCACCACCGCGGCAGCAATCATGCTCCACAAGACGACACGTCGTCGCATTGCAGCATCAAGCACATGCACAGCAACAAACGTCACCGCAGCAAGCATGAGTATGGTGACGAGACTCGTGTACTCTTGTTCTGCCTGACCAAGAATGCTGGTGTATCGATCCAGTGATCGTGCCGCAGAAATGCCCGTTGTAATCAGGAACGCGGCGAGCACTCCCCACCACCAACTCAACCGAAGCTCCACACGACGCTCCACAACCGCCTCGCCAAGCCACGCCACAACAACCACAGCGCTCACAAGCAAAAAGAACGCCTGTTTGTTCACGTCAAGCACGCTCGCGGTCCACGGCAGCGCAATCACTGGCACACCCGCTGCAAGCGCAAGAATTCCTCCTCGCACAATTGTTCGTAATACACCCGCAACGGAAAGCGCCATAAGAAAAATTACAAGGTAGGATCAGAAACGGCCGAATCGATTGTCTCCGATGATGGTACAGAATCCGCGGGAGCGCCCGCATTCGCATCAGGTTCTGCGGTGAGAAGCGGATCATCGATGGTCACCGTATCGTTTCCAACGACCACATCGGTGCTTGGGACAGGATCAACGCTCTGCACATCGTCGGACGCCACATTTTCAGATGAAACGCCCGATTCATCTGACGATGCTGCATCGGGCACACTATTTTCCTGCGCTGGCGCATCATCGATCACCGGTGTTTCGATTGGCGCAAAATCTCGTCGATATGCAATCACCATCCAATCCACTTCAACATCAACCGACTGGGACCCAGACTCCATGATCGTAAAGCCGTGAACCGTGCGTTCCGTTACAAAGAGCGCACCGGTTGCGGCGTGAGGAGTGACGAATGCGCGATAGGTTGGCACGCTGTCGACGATATTTGTGAATTCAGAATCGACGTCTGCAAAAAGCACCTCGGCCGTGCCGCCATTTAATCGCACCGAACCAGCAAGCTGCACCGTCATTTCTCGCGATGTGACGGGGTACGTCTCCACGTCTCGACCGTCACCGGATTTCACAAGTTGGATCACGCGGCCCGAGGTAATGAAATCGCCCGACGTTTCCAATCGCCACGTGGCATTCGCGCTCCCCATCGATCCGATCGCAATAAGCTGACCACCGCGGAAATTGAGTACGCCGTTTGTATCAAATTGCTCAACGTCATCGGAGAATTTGGAAATGCTGTTATTCGCCGCGGGCGCTTCCGCGGTTGGCGCGCCATTGTAATGGGACACATTCACATACACCACAATGCTCCCCGTGGTGCCCGAGAACGCCTGTGCGGCATATCCCACAATCGGTCCCGGCTTCGTTGCCTTCATCGCATATCCAGGGCGCGACGATGACGTAAGCGGATCACCAATGTTGATCGGCCCATTTTCTGCCGACACATAGGTTGGCACGCGACCCGCAAGTGCAATTGGGTAACTCCCAGAACGATTCTCCCCCGCCAAAAATCCTGGGCGCGTCGAGACAATACCCGCGATGGTTGGGCTATACGTCTCGCCAGGTGAGCGCTTGATTTGTTCTGATCCGTCACCAAACACCACCAGTTCCCCTGGTGAAAGCGCATCGGGTGACGGGAACATCTCAGCAAAGTCGTACGAGCCCGTGGACCATCCCGATGCATTCGTGCGCATGAAATCTCCCCCACCGCCCTCTGATCCATCGTAGTAAATGTATTTCTCCTGCTGCATGACGCCGCGATCCGACGGGTACAACTTTCCGGAAATCATCATGTCGCCGTCATCGTTGATCGATGCGACTTCACTATCTCCTGTGTTCATGATCGAAAGCCGATAGTCGTCCACCGCGCTCACAACCGTTTTCATTCCCATTGCGCGGTCACTTGCGCCCGCACCGTTCCATACAGAACCCTTCAAGAGAAGCGAGGACGAATCCGCAAGGGGTGATGACGCCGTTGCGGGCTGCAACGCGCGAAGACCAAGATTTCCGGAAACATCAGTACTCGACCCCGATGCGCTCAGCACATCGCTCCCGTACCATTGTGGGCTCACAAGCACACGAATGGTTCCCGTCCCCGATGCAAGCGCCTCAAGTGCAAACCCCGCAATGCGCACCGGTCCGAATGCTTTTGCGCCGTATCCAGCGGCCGATGATGATGTCGTAATCGGATCGCCTACGGCAATTGCTCCATCGGCCGTAGTAACAAGTGTATCGATCTGTCCGGTTAATCCAACCAAGCGATACCGCGCATCATTGCGATAGTCCTCCGTGCCATCACCAACAAGATTTCCAATGAATGCAGGGTTCGTGGAGATCACACCAACGATTTCGTGATTACCCGCCTCGCAACGTTTGACGCTCTCCGCATCGCTCGCATCAATACATGCGAGATGAAAATCATCGAGCGTTGCATCGTTTGTGGGGAAATATTCTGCAAAGTCGGCGCCCGCACCGGTGAATGCGCCGTCGGCATATGCGTCGCCGGCGGTGGTCACACGGAATTCTGTGTCTGCAGTTCCGTCTGCATCCGATCGCATCACAATTGCGTTATCCGTGCTTGCCGCTTCATTCACGTCAATCACGAGCGCGTTATTTCCAGTGGAATTTGCCACGTGTGCACTGGTGGTGGACTGCGTAATGCGAAGCCCAACGGCAGTGCCGCCTCCTGCTTGATCGATTTGCAGCGCGGTGCCGCTGTTATCCGATCCAAAATCATCTTGTTCAATATGAACCACATTACCGGTAAATGCGACGCCAGCATCATCTCCCCGTACCACACGCAAACCCACGCCGCTGGTGAGTCCGTCGGTGATGAACTGCGCAGCAGCCTGAGTGGTGGCAAGCGAGCTCCGGAAAGTAAACGTATTCATCGCGCCAATCTCGTGAAACAACACATCACCGCGCACCTCAAGATCATCGGAGATATATAAATCGCCCGTGCCGTCCGCAAGCGTTGGGGTGTCTGGCGTGGTGTCGGTATCAATTTGCACCTGAGCGCCAGTGAAGTACCCCGCATAATTATTTGTTCCTCCCGACGCTTGGCCGTACACGCCATACCGCTGGGTGCCAGCTTCCGTATTCTTTCCATAAATTGCATATCCGTTCGTCACCGATCCTGTGGGCGTGCTAAACCGACCGATCACCGCAAATGCATCCGTAATCGTGCCGGATAATGAGGTAATTAAGCCATACACACCACGAACGTCACCGATGGTCGTACCAGTTCCGTTGTGCGTCACGTTCCCCGTAACGCCAGTAAGGAAACCATTCGATTGAAGCAAGGAAGCATTCGTTGAGGTATTCGTCACAGACCCCTCGATCGCGCTCCCCCACGTGAGCGTTGACGATGCTCCGGAGATACTCAACAAGCCCTCAATACTATTCACCTCATGGGCGGTCGTGCCGCTCCCCTCAATTCCGGAATATGTAATCTCTCCATACGTCCCGTACATGCCGATCGTGGATAAATTGTTCCCGGAAGTTCCCGAGATCGCCTCAGTCATCGAAAAATATTCAATCGCTTCACTCGATAAACTCGGAAGCGTTCCTGGGCCACTATAGGAAAAGTACCCGTCGGTCACACGAAATGAATCGCCGGGAATATAAGAGAACCGCCCCGTCGATCCATCCGACGCACGAAAATCAATGATCGAGTTCGTGCTTGTGCCATCACCAACATTCACAATACCGTTGACGTAATCGACGCTGAATGGCGCAGCAAGCGTGGAGCCACCCACCATCAAGTTTCCCGCAACGCTTGTATCGCCATCTTCATCCACAGAAAATCGCGACGATCCTTCCACGGCAACGCCAAGCAGGATCTCGTTCGCGGCAACGCCAGCAGATGCAGGGTTCACGTAGAGCGATCCTTGGCTCACACCGGTCCCCTGTGGCGCGCCAGTGATCACCAAATTTCCTGACGTATCAAACACAGGAACCTTCGACGATGTTGCGCCGCTCGTCGTCGTTCCGTATCCATCGAGCGAATCACTGTTCATTGCATACGGCGCCGCAAGCATCTGTTTTCGTGGCGTGAGCGTTTCGCCGTTCACCGTTACTTCAAGATAGACGGTGGCATTGTTCATGAATACCGACTCAGCAATAGCGGCATACGACGCCCCAGTATCACCAAGCGCTTCAGAGAAAAGCCCTGCGGTCAACGTCACAGATCTCGTTGTGACCGACGCACACGTGTCGGAATTGTTCGACCACAAACACGTCCCCGCACTCGACGCATCATACAGCGCAAACGACATCGTGGCGGTGCTATCGGAAAGCGGAACGCCGTTGGAATTCAGCAATCGTCCCTGATACATCAAAATTCGTGGAGGCGTTGCTGCACGCGCATCATGAAAAGCTGCCGTGATCGCGGTAAGGCTCAACGACAAAACCGCAAACATCGCCATGCAGCGTTTTGCGAAGGCCTTGATGGTATTTTTCTCGAGTCCCTCCATGATCATAGTGGCTTTTCCGGCGTTAACGGAACGTCCACCGCAAGCGGGGATGGCTCAGTGTTCTGCCGGTAGTCGAGTGCCGCTGCCGTATGCTCGTCGTATCCTTCTTTGCTCGTCCGCAGAACATACTCATTCGGACCAACCAAGAAACTATACCGCCCAAGCGAATCGGTGAGCGTACTCTCGACCAACTTATTATACTTCGGTTCGAACAACCGAACGACTGCATTGCCCACAGGCTTGCGGCTCTGTGCGTCAAAGACAATTCCCCATCCGCGCGGACGCTTTGGCTGCGCCAATCGCCAGAACAAAAGGAAGATGACGCATTGACCAACAGCAAGACCGATCGTGAACATCGACGGAGAAAGAACGCTCACCACTACCGAAACAATCAGCCCCGATGCGGCAAAAATGCGTGCCGTGGCGCGCAGGAAGCGACGAATCTGCAGCGACCGGGGTGCATGATGCGCAGCAGCATCGGACGGATCGAGTGGAATATTTGCCGCAATCGTCGCGGTTTCGTCGGTCACGGCGATATCTTGGCCGGAATACACGTCGTGATACACGCCGTCATCTTTCACATCGCGGAGATAGACACTGGGGAACACAAACCCCGCTTTTGCGACCACAATCCGATAGGTGCCCGGCGCGGCGTGAAACGCATACGTCCCCTGAACGTCGGTAATCGTGGAACGAACCAAGCGACCGTTCGTCGCGTTGTACAGTCGCACCGTCGCGAGATCGATCGCCACCTTTGTAATCGCGTTATACACCACGCCAAATGCCTTGCGCTTGCGACGTGCAAAAAAGAGGAACGGTGACGTAAACAGCCACTGTAAATACGGCAACAAGCTGAACGAGCTCGCAAGAATCGCAAGTGTTGTGACGGCCGCGACCGCAGCGATCGGTACCGCGATATCTACCGCTGCCTGGACTTCAGCTGAATCTTGCAATGATTCAAGAAGCGATGCTGCCTGCTGCGCATTCGATGGCGTCTGCTCACCTCCCTGGCCATGAGACCCATCGGTCACATTGCACACATCACCAACGCATTCCGGAGTCTCCGCGGAACAATCCTCTCGTTCCGGATCACAGGCAACCGCAGGGCAGGAACTCTCGAGTGGAATCGATGCAGAGCATGTGCCGTTGCATGCAATCGTTCCGCTGTTGACGATGCCGCAAGAGTTTGGATCCGATGTGCATGCGTCGCCTTCAGTCGAGACGCACAAGGATGAAGGGTCGGTGCAAAGATCCTCACTCGGCGTGTTCGCGGAACAAACTCCATCACAACCGATACTCCCAGTATTCGTCATCGCGCATGAATTCGCAGGCGATACACACGCATCGCCATAATCAGCACTACACTGCCCAACAGGGCACGAGCTACTCGATGGTGCACTCGCGGAACACGACCCGTCACACGCAACCGTTCCGCTATTCGTCATCCCGCAGGAATTCGATCCCGATGTACACGCGCTCCCCTGATTCGATGCGCACACCGGCGACACCGAACACAAATCATCCGGTGGGGAATCCGCCGAACAAACACCATCACAACCAACGCTTCCCGAATTCGTCATTCCACAGGAATTTTCGCTGGAAACGCACGACGTTCCATAATCAGCATCACACACAGGGTCAACACCACATTCATTGTCGAGCGGCGCACTCGCCGAACACGATCCTTCACAATCGATAATGCCTTCGTTCGTCATTCCGCACTCGTTCGATGCTGACGTGCACGCATCACCCACATTCGACACACACGATGGTGATTCTTCGCACAATGCTTCATCGGGAGTAACCGCATCACAATATCCAGCACATCCAATCACGCCGGCTTCCGTCATACCACAAGAATTCGCCGCCGACGTACATGCATCGCCCTCGTTTTCATCACATCCGCCACCGGTTGTCGTCGTGTCGCCTGGAACCGTTGCGGAAACACTCGATCCCCCCGCAGTCGTCGTCATTGCAATCACCGAGCCAGAATTTCCACTCGTGCCGGTGAGATTGATGAAATATGATGCAACGGCAGAGGGGTTTGTAATGCGATTCGTTCCCGAACCCGACGCGGAAGCATTCGTCCCGATTTCGAGTGTGACCACGCTCCCAAGTGCAATCGCCCCACCATCTCCCGCGCAAATCGTGATCGTCACGGTTTGGCTTGAAACGCTCACCGACGCTTGCTCACTCAAAACACCGGAACAATCAGCAGCAGTGGTGAGATCAACGCCGTCATCGGCAATATCAACATCGTCTTCACCAATCGACGTCAGCACATAGCCCGTGGGAAAAACAATCTGCATCGTTTCTCCTTCGGCTACTGCGTCGGCGATTGTAATGGTAAACAAATGATTCGATCCTGTTGCAATTTGTGTGCTCGAAGGGATGTCGTAAATATCGGTCACGGTTGTTGCACGCAACGAAAATGGAAGCACTGTTGTAATGCTCGCGATGATGAGCGCACAAATAATGGAAAACAACCTCCTCATGTTCACAACATTATCGTCGACGAAGGAACAGCATCGTGCCTATCCCAAGCACAACCACACCAATGCCAAGCGGCAGAACGAATGCGCGAGACACCACAATCGGTGCACACGGGGATTCGTAGAACGCTTCATCGTTCACATGAAGCACAAGCGTCCCAAACGCCCACCATGGCGCAGAAGGAATTGGAACTGTCCATTCCTTTTTCTGCCCCGGCAACACACGACCATCGCGCACATCGAGCTCCTGTTCAGCAAACACAATTCCCAACGGGCCGCGCAGTTGCGCCACACCGTTTGGAACCAGTATACCCCGACCAATGTTCTTCACGCGCATCTGCACTCGATCGTCCGATACGCGCAACAATGCGTCACACGATCCGGCGTATTGCGGATAGCCAACCGTAACGAAAATCAGCGTTGCCGCACCGTAAGAAAGCGTCACGGGGCCAGTGACGCGATCGGACGCAACAAGCGCGAATGGTGCAACCCCTGCCGGGGCATTTTTTGGCGCAGAAACAGTGACATCAACGGTCCGCATCTCGTCTTGCGCTAACGAAACATGCGACATGTTCATCTGCACCCACGCCGCTTCTTCCGCGGTCGGTCTTCGAAATGTAGGCGCCTCTTGATTTTCAGAAAATTCCGCAACAAAGAGAGAGAAATCAATGGTTCGATCTCCTGATTGTTCATTGACCACAGGAACGGAAACCGTCACGCTCTCCCCGGGCATCACAAAAACGTCCGCGGCATTTGGCGCGGCGACCGCAACAGTTTCTTGTGGATGGAGGCCGAGAATGAGAACGCTAGTAATCGCCCACAAAAATAATCGAAAGTGTTTGCCCATAAGACCCGCCTTGTTGCGTGCTATCGATCCCAACCTTGAGTGTAACAAATCCCGCACTCTCAAATGGATTTGCGGAAACGCTGGCAACCTGTTGAGGCGACGACGTGATCGCGCTGTCCTCGGTATCAAAACTCGACAGCGCTAACGATGAGTCCGATGACCGTGCGCCATATTCCGAGTCTCCCGCGCTCACCTGTCCGTCGGTAACATCGGCGATAGCGGCCCCCTCGCCTGTTCGTAAATCTCCATCTTCGAAGACATACGCATTATACCCTTGAACGACGTCGGCATTCGCAACCCAACCCACCGAATGAAGCGCAAGTGCCGACGTGCTCAGCGTGCCAAATCCGGGAGTACCGGACGACGACATTTCATAGACATAATCCGATACACCGTCGATTGTTGGCGTTCCTCCGGCCAATGGTGACGCGAGTGTGATCGTCGTTGCATCAACCGCGGTCACTTTCCCCATGCCTGCCACCTGTGATGCACCTTCGTTCTGCACAAGGAGCACCCAATCATCAACCACGATCCCGGATGTGGTCGTGACGGTGACGATATTCGAAGCAAAATTTGTGGCAGCAACCTGTGATGATCGGTCTTGAATTCGAGGAGAGAAGTTCACAACCTGATCATAAAGTCCGCCGCGAAACCCGGAATCGAGCACATAACTCGCCGACGTCGCCTGAAGTCCGCCGCCACCAACGCTGTCGCGGAGCAAATACGAGGCAGACGAACCTTGGCCGCCTCCGGTGGAGAACTCATCCCAAAGGATTTGGTAGTTTGCGGAAGACATCGCCGCAAATGCTGTTTGCGTGCCAAAAAAATAAGAAATAGCTAGAGTTAGCGAAATTACTTGTGCAAACCCCTTCCGCATACAATCAAATTTACCTGCTTGAACACAATAATGCGTCAACATGGCTCAAAAAACAACGCTAACCTACGTCAACTGTGGATAAAAGTGGGATAACTGTGTTTATAAACTGCACATAGTCTGTTTACTGATATTTGTCAGGACTATAGTTGCCAAATCATATCCGGTAAATTGACGTTTATCAACAGCTAATCCGCATGTATATAGCCTCCCTGATTGTTTCACGTGAAACATTTTGAAAGATTCGATCATAATCGCATATTCGAGAAGAACTTGAGAAGACAAATACTATCGAATCATTTCAACATCGCAGCCATCTCACGACGCTTTATCAATCATCGGATTTGGATCGACTAAAACTTGCAATGAATTCGGTATGCAATCAGCCGAACCGCCGGAAGCATCCAAAATGTTTCACGTGAAACAATTACAAATCCACTAAACAATTGCTGAAAACTGTATAAACTGGTCCAATAATGCTGGAGTTTGCAAAATTGGTTCTACATTTCACTGCCGAATCAAATCTACCGACCAAAAACAGTATCGCAGATGGATGGAATGCGACTCTTCATAGACCATGCGCGCATCAGCGATGAATATTCGCCAATCAATGCGTCTCACCGTCCCGATCGTCCGATTGTGCCAAAATTCAAAGGGACATAAAAACGCCGACGCGATACGTCGGTGTTTTTATGGTGGACCTGAGCGGATTCGAACCGCTGACCTCTGCAATGCGAATGCAGCGCTCTACCAACTGAGCTACAGGCCCGTGCTCGCATGCCCGATAGACTACGTTTGGGTGTGCTTCACACACCCGGCACTACGTCTGTCGGCCGCTCGCTTCGTCTCGCAACGCTCGGCGAACCTGAAATCTGACACAAATTGTTTCACGTGAAACATTTCTCACTGGCGCGCAGAAAACAAGATGTTCCATTCGTTCATTTAAACGGTCAAATGCTAGGAGCGACGAGGACCGAAGCGAAACGTACTTAATGGTACGTAGAGCGAGGACCGGAGACGCGACAACGCAGTTGATTGTTTAAATGAACGAATGGTAATGGTGACCTCGGCGGGATTTGAACCTGCAACCTTGTCCTTAGGACGGACCTGCTCTATCCAGTTGAGCTACGAGGTCAAATGAAGCCGAAGCACAGTATGTGTCGTAAAATATATTACGTGAATATGCTATACTACACAAACACTGCGTGAAAAGTATATGTGCAGGGAACTGCACCGTCAATTCAATCCTATGGATACATCCCTCCTTTTTATCCTCATTGCCGGATTTGCCACACTCGCTGGACTACTCTTGTGGACTCAAATTCGTAAAGCAGGAGATTCTGTGGCGTCGCAAAATGTTTTGCAAGAACTCGCGCGTTTTCGTGAGGAATTTCAGCGTAGCGCTACAGAACAACGCAATGAAGTGCAAACCAAACTTGATCGCGTCAATGATCAGATGAACAC
>CAZVBP010000001.1:19389-26220 GCA_964625515.1 uncultured Gammaproteobacteria bacterium | reverse complement strand
ACAATTAGGGATTGAACTACGCGGCAGTAAAGTGGTCTATCTAAAAGGTACCTGGAAACTCCATTAAATGAAGTTTCTACGCCAACCTTAAACACTTTATCACCATGACACCGAGGGGCACTTCATGGTAAGGATGAGGTCTCGGGTTCGATCCCCGACTGTGGCTCCAAAAGACTCCGACGTAAACAACGTCGGAGTCTTTTTAATTCTGTCAGATTTCAACGACGCAACGTTGACCCCTCCCCCAATCCTTGCTAGCCTACAGCGTTGCCAAGGACTCCCTTTGGCGAACATCGCGGCGAGGATTCGCTGCAACACCCATCAGAAATGGTGCACCGTGACTGATTCCGTCGATCCCTCAATTTGTGCAAGTCTCCAAGACATCAAAACCACCGTCGAGGAGGTCTTCCGTACCATCGTCGGACCGCTGGCCCTGGCACTCGATGAGACCGACACCGGTGGCTGGTACACGTGCTGGATAACGGAATGGGATGAGGAAAAGACCATGACTCCCCGCTTCGGCTTCGGAGTCGGCGAAGCGCTCGGACAGGACGATCGCGGACGTCCCAAGATGGCGCTCTTCCAGGAAGTGGCCAATGAGAAGGTGTGGAGCATCATCTCCAACGATGTGGAGTCAAGCTGGATCACTCGCGATCCGGACAACGGCAAGTACGGCGGCGGCATTCGCTTCTGGGCTGGACGCATCGTCTTCGCCTTCTCCGGCCTCGCCGAATGGGCGGACGAGATGCTGATGCTGATCGCGGCATGGCGCCTCAAGCTCATCACCCGCGAAGAGATCTTGCGCATCACCGACATCAGCAACAACTGGCGCGCACACGCCTACTTCGTCAAGGAAGGCGTGCTCGCGGCGTAGACCACCCCCCTCGGCCCTGCGCCGAACGACAAGCCCCCGGAAAAACGCCGGGAACGAGCCTGTGTCGTTCTCGGCGTAGGGCTTGTTTGTTTCCAAAAAAACAACACGAGCCGCCCACCGAGATGAGCAGCCCGTGTTGGTCGGCTCTCTGGTGGACGGCGCGTTCGCTCGTCCTATGGCATGAATGGCCCACGAGCCCGAAGGATCCTCGCGCGATTCCGCTGGAACCACGGATCGTCCTCCTAATACACGTTCTGCGCGTACTCCCCCGCCGGCTTCGTCATCACAAGCTCCCCACCCCGGATCATCGCTTCTGCGACCTCGTTTGCGATCCAGATCTCGTTGGGGTCATGGAACGCATAGAAGATCACCAAGCCATTTGCATCGGCATACGGACTTGCCCACCGAGAGCAAATCCGTCGCATTGTGCGCGGACACCCCCTGCCCCACGTGGCAACACGGAATACGACGTCCGCGTTTGTGAGCACGACGTGATGACTCGACCCACGCACCTCATGCCTGCAATCCCTCCCCCGTTCAGCGCGAACCGCATCGAGCAGATGAATAACCCGACCGTTGAGCATGCGTTCCTCCCTCGTGTTGGAATTCCATAGTTATCGAAGATGGGTTGGTTGTCAAAATACTTTCTCATGACTGCATGCAAAGATATTAAAAAGGGGCATTGATCAATGGTTCATTCGTAATCGTATATTTTTTTGACTTTTCCCTCTTTTTTTGCTATTCTTTGCCGTTTCCTTCCCAACATCTGGGGAGCGAAGCACGCACCTTTCACGTGCGCACCGCGCACACTGAGGCTCTCATGGCCCCCTCGATCATCGCCCCCGACCTCCTCGCGATCCGCTTCCTCACCCAGGAGAAGTGCGCCTTCACCGCCTCCCGCCGCCCGACCGCGCTGAACGTGGTGCTGCAGGAAGTCGAGGATCACCACGGGGTGGCCTCCCTCCCGCACATCATCTGCCGGATGACGGAAGTAGAGAACTGGCCGGACCTGGAATCCGCCGTCCGTGCGGCGATGAACGTCTTCCTGCACCCGCAGGACCGCTTCACCCACCACAGCGACAAGAAGCAGCTGTTCGATGCCTCGTTCCTGAGGCATTCGTCCGACGCGTTCCCTATGACGGCGGACGAGGATCAGGAGGTCGTCACCGTCATCGTCTCCCCCGCCATCACCATGTCGGTGAGCCGCAAGGTAAGGCGCCGGGACGACCCGCTCCGCTTCCAGCTGACCTTCCAAGATCCTGTGGAAGGGGTGGGCGCCGTGCTCCGATACAAGGAGTTCGACCGGAGCGGACCACGGAGCGTGATCATCGAACATCTCAAGTTCGAACCCGCCCTCACCATTACCGCGAAGTTCCGCGACCACACGGTGATGTCGCGGGCGGCCGTGGAGCTCCTCGGCGAGCACCGACTCAAGAAGCCGCCCTACGATCCCTTCCGGCATTACGACACCGCGACTGTCGTTCCGGCCAAAGACGAGACGCTGGTGGTGTACGACAGCAACCCGTCCTACGCGCTCGGCCTCACCACCACCCACGAAGAGAGGCAGCTGCGCCACCCCAACGAGGCGGCCTTCGCCTCCATCGTCGACCCTGATGGCGGTGGCGGCATCACCTTCTTCTACCGCCCGCCGCCCCCGCCCGAACGCGGAGGCGGTCGGGGCTACGCCCGCGTCGACGCCTTCGTCGACGCGGCGCTCCCCATCGTCCCCAAGCCCCAGCGGGTGCCAGGGGGTGAGGACGATGACTACGAGGACTACGAACCGCGTAGTACCCCGACGTGGCGCGACGAGTACTGACGCTCCCAACGACCGCCCGTGACGGACCCGAAAGGGTATCCGGCACGGGCGGTTTCGCATTTGGGAGGAATACACACATTTGCCAAATTTCCCGATGTTCGCTATACTTCGCCCATTCTTTGAACCCCATATGTCCCAAGACAATCTCATCAAATTGGAATGCACCGAGTGTAAGTCGCTCAACTACCGCTCGTACAAAAACAAGAAAACCCTCAAGGATCGCCTGGAACTGAGCAAGTTCTGCGCACCGTGCAAAAAGCACAGTCCACACAAAGAAACGAAGTAGCCTAGGCTACTTCGTTTCTTTTCCACTCATCCTACCCCTTCCGCGCATCGGCAATCATCTCCTCGAATTCGGGGATTTTTTGATTGTCTGGATTCACCTCACGGAGGTGGTCTACCGCACGCTGCGCTTCCAGGAAATCACGGGCATCGATAGCCGCGTGAATGTAGAAGTCGAGATATTTTGGATTGTTCGGGCTTGCCTCCTTTGCCTTCCCATAATAGAGAAAGGCATTCTTCACGTCGCCTTCGGCTTCAAACACCTCACCGAGCGCAGCAAGCACGCTGGCATCGTGCGGCGCAATGGTGAGCAAGAATTCGAGCGCCTCTTTTGCCTCGGCATACTGTTTCTGCGCAAGATAAAGTCTTCCGAGCGTTTCGTACGCCACTGCATTTTTGGGATCATGACTCACCACCGCAATCAATCCCTTCTCCGCAACGTCATATCGCCCTGCGGCAATCTGCTCCTTTGCCTCGTCAATCATGCGACGTAATTCCGTGGCATCAATCGCGCCAGCGCGCTGACGCTCCACATATCGTCGCTCAATCGCCGTGAGCTTTCCTGCCACCCGACGAAAGCCGTCACGAAATGCGCGCACCGCGGGGCGCAATCCATGCCATGCCGCACGCATCTTTTCTTCTGCCTGACGGGTCATGCGCTCTTCAAGAAGCGCCTTTTTCTTCTCTCGCGTTTTTGACTCCTTTGAAGAATGCGGATCCACAATGGAGAGCTGCGGCGCTTTACGCCATGCAATCACGCCAAGCACCGCAAGCGACCCACCCAACACCACAATCAAGAATATATCGAAGATGCTCATACGCGTTGTGCCACCATAACGTCTCGTCCTGCAGTGATGATTGCGGAAAACTCTTGCAACTTGATACTCGCCGACCCCACCAGCACGCCGTCAATCATGGGCTCGCGCAAATACTGATACGCATTCTCCCCCGTGACTGATCCGCCGTACACCACCGAAAGCTGATCATTGCGCACACCAACTCCCTCGACCACCGCCGCGCGAATTGCCGTATGCATCGCAACCACCTCTGCGGGCGTTGGCTGCACACCACTGCCGATCGCCCATACTGGCTCGTATGCAATGACGAGCGCGCTCGACGTTCCAATGTGCACGTTTTTCAACGCCGCACGAAGCTGTGCGATCACATGTGTTTCCGCCTTCCCTTGCTCGCGCACGTCACGCGACTCACCAACACAGAGAATCGGGGTGATCGATGTTTGCGAAACAAGATTCATTTTTTGGTTCACGAGCGCGTCCGTCTCCCCCGCCATCGCACGACGTTCCGAGTGACCAATCATAACGTATTGGCATCCAACGTCATCAAGCTGTGCCACCGAAACATCGCCAGTAAATGCGCCAAACCGCTCTGGCCCCATGGTTTGCGCGCCCAATTGTACATGCGTCCGCACAAGCACTTTTCGCACTTCAGAAAGCGCGGTGAACGATGGACACACCACCACGGTTGGCTGCACGTCATTACCCACAAGTGCACGAAGTACGCCGCGGGCATGCGCAAGCGATTCTCGAATGCCAAGATGCATTTTCCAATTTGCAATGATCATTTTCATAGCGGGTGGCGATAACGGTTACAATGCGGGGAAATGTGCAAGAAGTTCCTTTGCGTTCTTATACGGACCGATCGCTGCGATCGACATATCGCTAAACTTGAGCACATCGTTTGCAACACGCAACACATCGTCCTGAGTGACTGCGTCAAAATGCTTCAAGCGCTCCTCCAGTGTTTCCGTTTTTCCAGAAAACAATTCCTGACGTCCAAAAAACTCTGCGCGCTCCGACGAATCTTCCAAGCGCAACAGCATCGCACCGCGCACATGGTCTTTTGCCATGGCGAGCTCTTCTTTCGTCACACCCGTTTTGGCAATCGCACGGATCTCTTTCACAATCACGCGCATGGCAAGCGACAACCGCGATGCATCGAGCCCCGCACGCACCACAAATGCGCCCACATCGCTGTACGTATCCACACTCGCGCGCACGGTGTAGCACAGGCCACGCTTCTCGCGCACTTCGGTAAACAACCGCGACCCCATGGTTCCGCCAAGAATCGAAGCAAGCAGCTTGATCGCTTCCATGTCTTTATGATCACGCCCTGGCGTTTCGAACCCAAGTGCAACCTGAATTTGCTGCAATGGTTTTGTTTGAATGCGCACACGCGATGCTTTCCGGGGTACACGCGAGTACACCGGACTCTCTTTCCCCGCCTTGCGCTTTTTCAGCCCCGCAAACGCTTTCGTAATCATTGCCATGGCATTTGCCGGGACCTTGCCCGCCATCACCACCACCATACGGTCTGGCGTGTAATACGCATCACGATACTTGAGCACATCCGCACGTTTCATCGCAGTCACCGACTTCACCGTGCCGGCAATATTACGGCCCAGCACATGCCCATCAAACATTGCTTCCTCAAGCAGATCTTCCACATGCATGATTGGGTTCTCCTCATACATCTTGATCTCTTCCACAATCACTTTTTTTTCTCGCGTCATCTCACTCTGCTGAAACGTTGAATTCACAAGCATGTCCGACAACACATCAAGCGCCGTCGCCACATGAGCACCGTCAATCTTTACCCAGTAGCCCGTAAGATCTTTCCCGGTATATGCATTATATTCAGCACCGTACCGGTCGAGTTCGCGCGAAATATCAAGCGTGGTTGGGCGCTTCTTCGTGCCTTTAAACATGAGGTGCTCAATAAAATGCGAGCCGCCCCACACACGCATGTCTTCATGTCTGCTTCCCACGTTCACTAACACCAAAAAGGAAACCGCTTCTGTTCCCGCAAACGGCACTAGATGCACCCGCATTCCATTCGTGAGACGCTTTGAAGTCATACTTAAATTGTGGTGATTTCTTTTTCTTTCTTCTCGCCCATCTCTTCAATCTTCCCCGTGAATTCCTTCACCGTCTTTTCGAGCGCCTCCTCCATCCGTCGCTGCTCATCTTCCCCTCCCTCTGCCTTTGCAATCGCCTTTCGTGCCTCTTCACGCACACGTCGCACTGCCACGCGCGCGTCCTCAAGCTTTTCTTTCATGAGCTTCACCATTTTCAAGCGTGTTTCTTCTGTCATCATCGGCATGGTCAAGCGCAACGACTTCCCATCGACCACCGGATTAATGCCGACATCACTTTTCATAATTGCGGTCTCGATCGCCTTCACCACGCTTGCATCCCACGGTTCAATCAAAATCGTGTGTGCGTCTGGCGTGGTGATGGTGGCAAGCGCTTTGATTGGCTGGAGCGCACCGTATGCCTCCACCTGCACAGGCTCAAGAAATGCTGCCGATGCCCTTCCGGTACGAAGCGCGCCAAGATCGCTCACTAAATGCTCAATTGCCTTTGCAAACTGCGGTTTTACATCGTCGATAATACTCATAGAGAGAAGAAATGTTCAGTCCGAATTGTAACGCGAACACCGCGCACCGTCAACGCGGTACGCGGTGCTTTTTTGCCAACATTCGCGGTTTTTAATCTTTTACGATTGCGCTACTTCCGAGCACAACATTCGCATCATTCCCCGGCATCACGAGCATCGCACCTGCCGCGCGTGATGTGGGAAGTGCAGTGGTTGTCCAGGCGCTCCCACCCGATATTGAACGATTGAGTGTATTCGATGTGCCGTAATAGATCACGTCACCGTTATCTGGCGCCACTGCAACAGAATAAATCTTCACCTCGCCGCCGCTTGAAATAAGCGAGACACCCGTCCATGTTGCTCCCCTGTCTTTGGAAACAAGCAATCCATACTGCGTGTTCATCACCGTCACACTCCCATCTGCATTCTGTGCAAAGCCATACACGCGATCCGATGCTTTGTA
>CAZVBP010000001.1:0-19289 GCA_964625515.1 uncultured Gammaproteobacteria bacterium | reverse complement strand
CCGTCGAGCGACATGAACATGCCGTTTTCTCGTGTGCCTGCGTACAGTACCGTTTCATCCTGCGGATCGAGCGCAAGGGCTGTTACATCCACATTCGCGAGCGTTCCCACGCCAGTCGCTGTGGGAATCGCGGCAGTTTGTGTCCATGTTTTTCCCGCATCCGACGACTGCCACACGCCGCCAGATGTTGGCGCTTCACCGCCCCCAAAGCACCCCGCACCCATGAGCACAATCGCGAGCACCGCGATGGAAAGAGGAAAGAATGTTTTCATAGTTACCGTGTAGTATAACCGATTCCAAAATGTGCGCGGGAAACTACGGGAGCGCAAGCGCGAATTGCTCGAGCGCAAGGGCGCGATTGCCGTTTGCCGCAAACCGTTCTCGTACCGCAAGCAGCGCATCAAGAGTGCGTGCGGAATCTCGGCCGGATTCGCGCAGTGTGCGATGCATCACCGCAAGAAGCACGTCCACATCAAGGTCTTCCTGCTTTGCCGCCCCCTGCGCTGCAACCAATCGTGCCACAAGTGACGGTGCGCATAGCGCAATCGCGATCGTTCTCGTGGGCTCCGATGATTCCGAAATCTCGCCAATAAACGGAATACACACTGCACGCGACTGAACGGTGGGCAAAATCTGTGCTGCGTCGTGTGCGATCAGAATCACGACCGTGTTTCCGGACGGCTCTTCTAACGTCTTGAGCAACGCGTTTTGGGCCGACCTCGTCAAAAGATCCGCATCGTCGATACACACCACGGTTTTCCCCAAAATCGCGGACTGCGCCAGTCGCCCGATAAGCGCACGAACATCGTCGAGCTCATACACCTTTGCACCAGTATCTTTCCGTGTTGGAACGCACAGGATCCAGTCTGGATGCTGCGCAAGATCGTCGGGCGCCACGCCAAGAAGCGCCGCGGCAAATGCACGAGCAATCGTGGCCTTCCCGATGTGCTCCGGCCCGCTGAACACGAAAACACCGGGGACTTTACCGGTTGCAAGCATGCGATTGAGGCCAAGAATTTGACGATTATGGCCGTAAATATGCGAAAAGGTGTCCATAGCATGCTTGACTTTTGTGCCATTTTCTGCTATTGTATCTGGTTCGCTTGCATCAGCAAAGACGAGCACACGGTACCCCCAAAGCCATGGAGGCATATCGGGGAAAAGCCATCAAATATCGTTCATGCTCCCCGACGCAAGACCGAGCCCGACATTCCGTCGTGCTTACTCCTACGCCACAACCACCACGAGGTGGAACATGTTATTACGTTAAAAAAAACATACGCGGGGGTTTGCCCAAACCCCCGACGCCACAAGAAGAGGAACCTGCTTCGTCTTCTGCTGGCGAGATACTTCACAACTGATTCCGGATCCGGATACGTGACAAATGTGTACCAATGCTTGGGTACTGTTGTCATAGGAACCTGTCACAAGACAAGACACAACACGTCGAGTGAGAGAACGGTTTATTTGCAGCTATTTTCGATGCGCGGCAAGCAAAGCTTTTAAGGCGTACTTCCCGGTACGACGCAAAAGTTTGCGCAGCCGCAAGTCGAAAAGAGCGCAAATAAACCGTTCTCTCCAAGGTTCTGGAGGAGAAAGATGGACCCCACTCATGGCTCACCCCATGCCTGGTGTCCGACGCGCCAGCGGACGTTTGGGTTTCGACTCACCCGTTTCGCAGAGGTGCGTCATGGCGCACATCAACTTCGGCTGATCACTACGCCCGATCACCTCCAGTATTGTGAAGAGAACGCAAAACATCCCACCCCTCGCGAGGGGTGGGATTGTTTTTGTGTCGAAGAAAGCTCGAGAACCTGAGTCTTTGAAAAGGTTGTGACGGGAAAGTCGGCGAGGTCGAGGTTAGTTGATTCGTGATGGATGATGATGATTTTGATCGGATCTGATCCTTTGAAAAGGTCCGGCCGGTCATGGAGCACAAAGAAGAACCTCCGGAGCACACCATCCCTTTCATTTCAAAAACATTGGTTTTCCGGGGATAAATTGATTGACAATTGTGGCGTATTGAGATCGTTTTGACGTCTGATAAATGAAACGAAAAAGAAAAGAATCAACAGTCAGCATCGGAACCGCTCACAATCGATCGTGCTCATCATCGACCGAGCACCCGAGTTCGCACAGCGCGAATCATTCGCATTAAGGGGTATCGTCTTTTGAAAACAATACCCCCGCTCTCAAACATTTCGATCTCCGACCACGCCACATGCTCAATTGACCTTCCCGTCCCAACCTTTCAAAGATGAGATCCTTCCTGTCGTCAAGCCACGTCGGTCGCGACAGAGGTGGCAGAATGACGGATGCGAATTGTGAGGGTGGAGTGTGAAGGGCGAAGAAAGCGGTCAAGGCGGTTCATCGGGATTACCCTCGGTGAAATCGGTAAAGCGTCAGCTATCACAAATCACCGTCTTGACCGTTTCACCGTCTACACCCTCTTACGCGCATTCTCCGCCCTCCGCCCCTCGCCCTCACCTCCTCAACACCCACCACTCACGACGCAACACGCTCGGGAAATGACAAGACAACATTCTTCTCCCACCGTTCCATCTCTCCCGCCATTCGCCAACCAAGCTCGAAGCTCACGCGGCAAATGTCCGCGATCACATTCGATCGAATGAGCACTGCACCCATCGTGGGCGCATACGACAAGAGCAACACACGATCGTCACAGATACTCATCTCTCCCGATGCGGTAAAAAGGTCTGGCGGGATACCGCGCAGTGCGTACGTTCCATCGTCAACATTCTTCGGCATGCATTGTGCAATGAGCAAACTGCGGACGCGACGCTGTTGCTGCTGCAACGTGGTGCGGTGCTCCTGGGCGAGGCGCTCGCCGCCCGATCGACAAAACGCATCGTAATCAAAAATCTGCACGATTTCTCCAGGCAACGCTTCAAACTCTTTTTGAATCTCCCGCAACCCATCGTCCCCATCCACATACCGCATCACCGGCGCATCACCGCCAACGCCATGAAGTGCACGCAAACTCGGAAGCACGGTGTCGAATCGCGCAAGACATTCATCCGCTCGTTTTCGCTTCGCATCAAGCGCCGCGCGCACCACGGAAGGAGGCTCAGTGATGAAACGTGCAAAACGCCCGTGCCGCTCCTCGCGCACAAACCCATACGCAACGAGTTGCTTTACGACCTCATGCGCACTCGAGCGCGAGATGGCAAGTTCCTCGGCAACATCGCGCGCCGCCGCATTCCCACGTTGCGCAAGAAACACGTATGCCTCCGCAACGCGAGGCGTAAACCCTAATGCAATCAGTTCCGAAACAAGACAAGTGATCATACATCATCGAGGGGACAATTCTCGTGAAGTATAGACATCCTCATCATTGCCATTCTGTGGACGACGGGCGCAATCCTGTTCGCATTTTACCGAATCTTCCTTGCCGATCGTAACGCCACCCATGTGCGATCAGCGGTGACGCGCCACGAAAACATCGCAGCACGCGCCTTCCCTTTTTCTCTCCATGCACGTTGAACATCGTCCCTTGCGATTATGGTTTCAATTGCTCGCGCAAACGCAGCAACATCATTCAACGACACAAGCATTGCTGCATCCCCCGCAACCTCACGCACTGCGGGAATATCCGTTGCGATGACCGGAACCCCATGCTCCATTGCTTCCAACACAGGAATCCCAAATCCTTCCGCTCGCGATGGAAACGCAAAACACAATGCATTCTTCAAGAGCACCGATGCATCACGATCGGAAACATATCCCGCGAGCCGTACCGCGTCCCCCATGTTCTCCTCAGCAATTGCGCGGCGTATTTCATCTTCACCGTACCCAAAATCCCCTGCAAGTACCAACTGCAGTGGATGCCCAACACCAAATCGGCGTTTTACCATCGCAAATGCACGAATCAACATCGCGGTATTTTTCTTTTTCTCAAGCCTCCCAAGCGCAAGCACATACTGACCACGCTGCACACGCCAGCGCGGAAGAACATCCTCACCGTCTTCGTCCGCCACCGCGAGTGCGGGTGCAAGTGGCGTTACCACAACACGATCGGTATGCACATGATATTCCGAAATCAATGCATTCTTTGTGGCGTGAGACGGCACCGTGAGTATTGCTGCACGACGAATCGCACGCTGGACCGCAAACTCCTGACGGCGTCGCGATGACGCATCATACACATCTGGTGCTGTTCGAAATGCAACGTCATGCACCGTGGTCACCACGCGCGTTCGTCCACGAGTCAACGCAGGAACTTCGTGCCCCGGCACAAAGAGAACATCGGGTGGATGCATGAGTATCTCAATGCTCAGTCGACCGTGCGTCCAGCCGCGCGGGAACGACCATGACAAAACATGCCATTCCCATCCGGTCGGCAGGATAATTGCATCCGGCTTCTTGCCGTGCGCATACAACACCACGCGCTCGCCGTCTTCGAGCGGCATCCGCATCATGTGCTCAAGCAACAACCACGCATACCGCGGGACACCCGTGGTGTGATCACGAAGAAGGAGATGCGCATCAATGCCGTACGTCGTCATACTTACGCGGTAAATAAGCTGCGTTTATACGATTCCAAATTCTCGAGCGCCAAACCGGTTCCTTTGGCCACACACAGTTGCGGATCTTCCGCGAGATACGTTGGCACGCCAGTTGCCTCGGCAATCAATCGATCAAGATTGCGCAACTGGCTTGATCCGCCCGAAATCACAATCCCTTTGTCCATCACGTCCGCCGATAATTCTGGCGGCGTTTCGTTCAGCACTTCTTTCAACGTGGAAATGATCCCCTCCAAGAGCGGCTGAATGGCTTCCGTCACATCGTCTGAGGTGACCTCGATGATCTTTGGAAGTCCGGTAATCATATCCCGTCCCTTCACCTCCATGCGCAACTTGTCGGTGAGATACATGGCCGATCCGCACCGAATTTTAATATCCTCCGCCGTGCGCTCACCGATCGCAAGCCCGTATGTGCGCCGCACGTGCTCCATGATCGCCGCATCCATCTTGACGCCACCGATACGCACGGATGTCGACGCAACAATTCCGCCAAGCGAAATGACCGCCATCTCGCTCGTTCCGCCGCCAATTTCTACAATCATGTGCCCATTTGGCGATCCAATAGGAATGTTCGCCCCGATTGCGGCAACGATTGGCTGCTTAATGATGTACGCACTTTTTGCCCCCGCGGAAATTGCGGCGTCCACGACCGCGCGCCGCTCGGTAGACGTAATCCCGCCCGGAACCGCAATCATCACCTCCGGGCGAAAAATACGAATTCCCCCAAGCGCCTTGTTGATAAAATACCGCAACATCGCTTCGGTGGTTTTGTAATCAGCAATCACGCCATCTTTCAGTGGACGACGGGCGATAATGGTATCCGGCGTGCGCCCAAGCATGTCCTTTGCCTCTTTTCCCACTGCGAGCACCGTTTTATCCAACTTCGAAATCGCCACCACTGATGGTTCATTGATAATAATCCCTCGCTTTGGCACGTACACGAGGACGGTGGTGGTTCCAAGATCGATGCCAATCTTTTTATTGAGCAGCATATCGCCACCACACTACCGTACTTTCTGTCACATTGACGAACCATCTATCCCCACGGGAATCAGGGTCAGGTCGGGTAACGGGTATTTTTGATAGAGTATAGTAAATCTCTATGACCAGACCTCTCCGAATTGAATACCCTGGCGGTCTTTACCACGTCATGAGTCGTGGAAATGCTCGTCAAGACATTTATAGAGATGATCAGGATCGTCGGGCTTTTCTGAAAAATTTAGAACATTGCGTTACGCTTCATAACGTCATCTGTCATGCGTACTGCCTCATGAATGACCACTATCATCTCCTTCTTGAAACGCCAGACGGGAACCTTTCACGAGCGATGCGGGACATCAACGGAAACTACACACAGTATTTCAATACACGTCATGATCGCATTGGTCATGTTTTGCAAGGGCGGTACAAAGCGTACGTTATTGAGAAGGAGTTATATTTGATGGAGGTGGTTCGATACATTGTCAATAATCCCGTCAAAGCGAAAATGATTCACCATGCACAGGAATGGGAATGGAGTAGCTATCGAGCCACGGCCGGGCTCGTGCCGTCGCCAGCATGGTTAGAAACGCGTTTTACGCTTGAGTTATTTTCAGAAAAGCGGAGCGAAGCCCAAAAAAGCTATGCGGATTTTGTACACACGGGCATGAATGAAACATCGCCGTACCATGACGTGCGAGAAGGGGTGATTTTGGGTAGCCCACAATTCGTCGATTGGATTTGGGATACGCAAACGCATGGATCCGAGAACATGAAGGAGATCCCAAGAAGTCAGCGCATCGTGGGTCGGCCAAGTTTGACGGAGATTTTTGAGGATGACATGACCAAGACGGAACGAAACGCGGCAATTACTTTTGCGCGGTTTCGATGCGGGTATCTCGCGTCCGAAATTGCTCGTCATCTTGGCTTGGAGCGTTCTACCGTCGGAAGAATTAGTCGCGAAGCGAATAAAAATACCCGTTACCCGACCTGACCCTAACTAAAACGCAACCCGGAAAAACGCATTTTGTGAAAGCGATTGCTGCAGCACATATGCGCTATCTCCCCACGCCGACTCCGCCTCAGCAGGCGCAGCTTTCTTGACGCGTTTTTGAAAACGGAGATCGAGCGCAAGATCATGGTCGTCCGCACCAATCTGCTTCAGGACACGCAACGTGTACAAGCCGTTATGAATCGCGGTGCGCACCTGCTCAGGCAATTGATACGTGAACACAAGCGTTCGCGTCTCACCCGGCTCGATGGACGTAAAGGTTCCAAAGCTCGTCAACCCAAATTCGTTCTGCGTCGTCACCTCACCGGGCAGGAGTTGCGGATTGCGGACGGCATCATTTGCAAGCGATCCTTCCACAGAAAGAAGCGACGATCCTTCGGGGGCATACACTCGTGTGTATGTGCGATAGCGTGACGTTTTCCAGTCGAACGACCCTTGGTGATCATACGTGATCGCCACACGGGCGTGATACTCCGTGCCCACAGGAACGATCGAGTACGCAATCGATCGCTTCACCACCGGATCGGATTTTAACGACGCCATGTTGGCATCCACTACCATCACCGTATCCACCGCACCACCACTGGAAACCGCTTGCGACCACCCCGCATCGTCGAGCACGCGCTGTGTTTGCGTATCACGCATCCACATTGCCAAATCTTTTCGTCCAAATGAATGCTTCAACAGTGCGAACACTTCTTCAAATCGCGATGGCGGCAACTCCAGCAAACGATCAAGCAACACATTTGTGACTCGACCAACCACATCTTTTCGATCAGTGCGCGCCACACCCTGCTGTGCAAACGCAATCTCTACTTGATATTCGAGTGTATCGACCACGTTGTCCGCGGTGTACGTTTTCCCATCCACCGTGATTGGACCTAAAAAGCGCAGGAGGTCTTCAAAGAATGTTGTGGTGATCCCAACGACACCGTGAATTTCCGGCACGGGACGACCGGCCGCAGCAATCTCCTGACGGAACAGTGCGACGGTATCTTGGGCGCCGGTGGCAAAATCTGGTGACCACGCACCGTCACGGAAATACCAAATTGGCTGCTCAAGATATTTTGCAATTGGTGGCGGCGATGCAACGGCATAGTTTGGATTGCCCGCCACGAGTGCATCAACGGTATACACATCATCCGTGGTGAGGCTTTTCATATCGCCTCCGCGAATAACCACCAAGCCGTACGATCCCAAAAACCCGCCGGTCGGTCGCAGCTCGGTATCGTTCATGTACATCAGCAAAAATTGACGATCGCCATCGAGCCCCACGAGTTCTCGCGTGATTCCAGCGAATGGAACGAGAAAATCCACACCCGTTTTCAACTTCCCAAGAATATCTTCAAATGGGGCAATCAAACTTGCCACCGATTCTGAAACAGGAAGCGCGTGAAATCGCTCCATGTCGTCTTCAGCGAGCTCAAGTTTCACCTGCATCGTGCGCAAATCCGGCAGTGCATTTGCGAGTCGCGCAAAAAGCTGATGCTTCACCGATTCTGGCATGTCGTGCAGCGCTTGATTTTCTATCGTCGGATCTTTCCACGCAAGCGTCTCACGTGCCTCTTCCACCACGCCGTAAATATCCGACGCAATCGTCATCGCCTCCAACAGCACATCAACCGTTTTTTCTGTTGCACCAAGGACTGCATCGCCCGCCTCATATCGCGGCCCAATCCACGGCACATAGCGCAAAAATCGCACCATCCCCGCGCCGTCCTGTGCCTGGAGTAACCCCGTATGCGCCACCGCAAGCTGCGCTTCCGCCTCCGAAAAGTCTGCAGTCCCAATCGCGTCCTGCGCCGCCAACATTGCCGTTCGTGCTGTAAGTGCGCCATGAAGAATGCGCGTCATCCCCACACCAACATACGCAAAACCGCCCACCACCGTGAGAAGCACGCATGCAAGTGCGATATACGGCAGTTTGCGCTGCATTCCCAAACGGTGCGATGGCGATTTTTGCGGTGATTGCTGGACGTCAAACATGCAAATGCAAGAAAAGAATATCCCCATGATATCACGAGCGCTCCTGATATTTTCGCAGCTCACGAAATGGCACGTGCGCCGTGCGCTGCATCGCGCGATGCTTCCGCACGAATGACGGAAGGAGTGGAATAGCCTGCAGTAATACGCGGCGCGTTTCCGGCTCGAGCACCATGCCACGCACCACACGCCAGCCCTCCCAGCGCAACAGGGATGGCGCGGAGCGAATCCATTCGCCAACGGAGAGATTCTTCAGCGCGATGAGAACAAGATTTCTTGTGCGCAACGCAGTAAACAACGGGCGTTGCACTCGTCGATCCCGCATGCGTTGCCACCACGTTGGTTGCGATCGACGTGGCAAACCACGATAGTGATGCACCACAGCGGCAGGCACAAACAGGGTGCAATCGCCTTGACGACGCAGACGCCACGCAAGATCGTCTTCTTCCCCATGTGCCAAGAGGGCGCTATCGAATATCTCATCGTTGTACGCAACCGCATGCAGCGCCGATGCACGAATCATCATCATTGCACCGCTCGGCCCAAAAATATCGGTCCGTCCATCGTATTGCCCCTGATCCATCTCCCCGGCACCGCGAGGTTCAAACCGCCATCCTGCACAAACACGAATACCCGTGCTATCGAGAATATCGGACTTTACCGAATCAGTATCGTAATCTCCGCGCTCAGAAAATGCACGGAAGATCTTGGGCTGAACCGCGCTCACCTCGGGGTGCTCCTCAAGTGCATGCACAAGGTTCGCCACACATTCCGGATGCCATACGGTATCAGGCGAAGCAAAGAGGATCGCGTGATCATGTGCATCACCCTGCGTTCGCTGCATTGCGCGCGCAATGAGTTGATTTCGCGCGAGCGCAGTCCCAATATTTTTTGTGCTTCGCGCCACAAGCCAATGCGGTGCGTTCTGCACCATGTATGGAACGGTCTCCCCATCAACACTTGCATTATCGAGAATACGAACCGTGTAGCCCGTGAACGTTTGTGCACGAATGGATGCAAAGAGTTCCGGGAGGTACCGTCCATCATTCCACGTGACGATGCATATCGAAACGTGCATAGGCGTTTATGAATGCCGTGACGATGCAACCTTTTTCGTCACGTTAAAGCCGAGATATTTTCCCAACATAAATCGCGTTTGCGCGTCGAGTGCGGGGAATGCGCCGAAGACGATGAACGTAATGGGAAGAAGGACCCACTGACCAAGCATCACAAGCCACGTCCATCGCGATGTTTTGTTTGGACGTGCAGGAAGCATGAAGAAGCTAATTGCGCCAGTAATAAACACACCGAATGTTGCTAACCGCATCATTGCTTCGAGTGTATATGGCGAATTCACCACAAGCGCGCTCTGCGTATCGTGTATCGTCCAAAACGGAATGTATCCCAAAATGAAAATGAGGAGTGGTGCGACGGCCCACGTGAACATGCCTTCAAGATGATTAAAGAGATACGTTGCTTTTTTGCCAAACGGTAATTGTGGGTGCTTTGCAAATTGCTTCACCATGTACGGGAAATGCTCCACGCCCCACGCCCAGCGGCGCTGCTGCTTGTAGAGCGCCACCAAGCTTTCCCAATAGTTTCCTCCCGTCACCGTATCCATCGACACCGGGAGGAAGACTGGGGTGACGCGGTAGTCGCCGTTGTACCGCAAATATGCTTGCATAAAGATGCGCGAATCTTCACTCACTAAATCCGGCTCCCAAAAACCCACATCCACGAGCATTCGCCACGGCATGGAATGGGACGAGAACGTCCACAACCGCTCAGGACGAACCAGTTCCCCCAGCAACCAGAATGTGGTTCCAAATGCCGCAATGCGCACCGGCGCCGTTGCTGACCAAATATTATTTGAAAACACCGTCACTGGTTGATACGACGTGCGCGTTGGGTTTGGCTCGGTAAGAAAGAGATGTGAGAGTTTTGCGAAATATTGTGGGTGCGCCACGGTATCAATGTCGAATGCCGACACGATGATATCGTCGTACGGAATGCCTTTTGCATCGATAACCTTTTGCATCTCCTCTGCCATGTACTTCAAATTCGATCCCTTCCCGGGAATTTCCCCCGCAATTCCAAACGGATGCACGGTCACGACAAACGCCGCAAATTTCTCAGCGTATTTCTCACGCATCCGCTCCGCAACCGGTAAAAAGTTTTCCTGATCCTTCTCCTCACCGCCCAAAATCACCATGATCCGATCGGTGCGATACGGGCTCCGCAACAGCGATCGCATCGCTTCTTCAATAATCGTTTCGTCCTCCTGAAACGTTGGAAGCATCACGAGGTGATACACCCTCTCCCACGCAGGAAGCGCCTGGACCTCGCGATACCAATCAACCGCAAGCGTTTTCCGATACGATCGATATGCCGCGATCACATGAATCACGAAGTAGTACACCCGCAACATCCAATACAAATCAAATACAATGATAAAGATGATCCCCGCCACCGGCGCAAACCACGACAACGCAATCGCGCCAAGAATCACCACCCATGCAAGTGCGCCCGGAATGATTTCAAGGCTTCGGTACTGACCGTACTGTCCAAATCGGGTGCTCATACGCGTGATGACAACGATCGACCAAGAACATCTTTGCCGCTCATCGTAATTCGTGCGTCATTCGCATAAACCGGATGAACGATCGACACCGGAGCACGATCCGCGAGCCCGATAATCGCAGCGCGACGATCGAGAGCGTTGTCGAGCGTGACCCCAAAGATAGGAATCGATCGTGCGAATGCGATCGTGTTGACGAGTGCCAAACTCGTGCGGAGCGCTGTGGCAGATCCCGGCCCGCGCACCGCAACGATGCCGGTGAGCGCCGATGCACCATCGTGCCCATGCTTTGCAAGAAACGCGTCGATGGTGGCGAGATACTCCTCCGGACGCGCCGCGACCACGCTGGGTTCAACCACAAAATGAGACCGATCAGTCGCAACAAGACCCAGCGCGATCCGTGTAATATCAGTTCCGTCCACAAAGAGCATCATAGTTTTGGCAATTGATTCCACAGAATCACCCGCTTTGCCGCAAGAATCGACGCCAAGAACCGGTCCCCAACGTCTTGACGATACAAAAACTCTTCCTTTGGCATCGACGTAAAGTTCACCTCACGCGCGATGTCGCGCTCAAACTCTCGAATCGCTGCCGCGAGCTCTTCGGCGTCGATCGTGCCCACAACGAGAAGATCCGTGGGCACATCGGTAAGATCCATAAAGCGCCCGGTGAGCAAGACAAGATCGATATCACCTTTTGCGCGAAGCACGCGCACGACTTCTTGATTCATGAGCACAGCCGCCTTTCGCATCACGGCGCGCAAATCGTCAAAGAGCGGAAACTCCGTATTCGCACGATAGAATTTCTTCTTTTCTCCTTTTGTTTCCGGCTCGTCCTCCCCCACCTCTGCGGCAAGAATTTTTCCTTCCACTTCGAGCACAATTCCTACCTCCACAAGGTTCTTGAGCTCCCGTCGGACCGAGTTCAATTGGGCGTCGATCCTGCGTGTCAGCTCACGCACATAAAATGCACGATCGGCATTTTCCAAAAATAACGTGAGCAGTCGCGCCCGCGTCCGCGAGCCGAACAGCTGCTCAATACGAAACTCATGCGAAGATTGTGGAAGCGCACTATCAGTTTGGTTGTCCATAGGAGAAAGTCCATCTATACTGTAGGGGAAGCACCACTTTACCGCAATCGTCCAAGACCATGCCTTCTTTCGCATATCGTACCAAATCCGCAGAACTCTTGGTTCCGGGCACAAATCCTGAACATACGAGCATCCGCACCGTCCTTTTGCCGCTTCCCACGCGGCAACGATATGTTTTTGGCCTCGCCGAACTCAAAGACCGCGATCCGGACCGTCGCGAGCGTCTCCTTCATATCCTCGCAAGTCATCTTGAAGTGTTGCGCGCCGATATCGAAAATGATGGGGGAAATATCCCCCGGCGGTTTGAAGCGATGCTCGTCACCATGAATGCCGATTTTTTCCGGCTCGCGCAAAACCATACAACTCCAATTAAAAACTTCCATGCAATCGTGGGCGTGATGACGAATGCACAGGTGTTCTTTAGTGGGATCGGCAATCATCACGCGCTTTTTCTTCATCGAACCGCAGAGCGTCGCTACGTCGTGTACGAACTTGATGCACAGCTCCAGGCGGACGATATATCCTGGGAGAAACCGCTCATCACAGTACTCGATGGCGAATTACATCCTGGCGACGTCTTTTATCTTGCGTCCCGTCTTCCTGCACATGCACTCTCGCTTGGTGATCTCCAAGACATTCTCGTCACACTCCCCCCAAGCGGCGCTCTGGAACGCATTGCGCAGTTTGTTCCTGCTGCCACACAGTTTGGCGGCATGTGTTTCCACGTGAACGACGATGACGTCACCGGACCGCCCAAGAAAGCGAACCCCATGATGTCTCTTTCAACGTTTGAAGAAACCAAGTCTCGGACCGCCGATCTCCTTGGCGAACAAACACCCGACATTTCACAAAAAGTCACACACGTCGTGACAGGAGTGAAAAAATACTTGGAGCACTATAGCGACAGTACACTGTGGCGAACATGCAAGCGTATTGGACGAGCCGCGCTCACACTGGTGGAAAAAGGCATTGCACGCATCGCCGCATCCCGCTCCACCGCCGTACGGCATCAACAAGGAAGTATGGCTGTCCGCGGCAGATTTCAAGGCGTCACCGGACGAATGGGCGCACTCCATCACGCAGGAATCACTGCGGTTCGTGGCGCGTCGCGGTCCACGAAAATTATCGGCGCGGCAATCGTGATCATTGTCATCATTGTGGTGGTGAGTATTGCAAACCGACAAGCAGGTCAACGGAACGCCGAAGAAAATGCGGCATATCAGCTCCTTATTACCACCATTGAAGAAAAGCGGACTGCGGCGGAGGCGGCAATTATCTACGGGAATACTGCCGACGCACAGATCCTCGTCACCGAAGCAACGAGCCTTCTCGCAACACTCCCTCGCAACTCTTCGGCGCAGAAAACCAAAGCGGACGATTTGTCCCGCGCGCTCACGGAGCTCTTAGGAAAAACGCGTGGACTCGAAACCGTCGTCCCCACCACAATCGCTGAGCTTCCTGCCCAGTTCGCCTTCCCACTCCTTTCCATCCACACCGCGGGATCGGCGATCATGGGCGTGAGCAGCGACGGCGCGCCATGGCGCGTGAATGAAGTGAGCAAATCACTTGAGCGTGTGGACGTTGGGACAAGCCCTGCGCAAAATATCACAAAAACCACCGCCGAAAACGAAGATATTCTTGGCACCGACATGGACAAACGCTTGTGGCGCACCAGTGTTGCTGCGCGGACCGTCACGTCGCTCACGAGCGGCACAGAAGGCGTTGCATCAGTCGACGATATCTTCTCATACGGTGGCAATTTGTATGTGTTGAGCGCGGCCAGTACACAGATTGTAAAAATGCGTCCGCAGGGCGTGGGGTTTGAAGCGGGCACGCCGTGGATCACCGCGCGAACAAGCGACCTTACCACCGCACGAGCCATTGCGATCGACGGCACCGTATGGATGCTCACCGCAACGGATATTCTCGCATTCAACAGCGGCCGCGAAACACCATGGGAACACGCCGATATCGACCCAGCATTTGTGGATGCACGAGACATCTGGACGAGTGTGGACAGCGCGTACCTCTACATCCTCGATGCGAGCGACGGCCGCGTTGTGGTGATGGATAAAGAAAAGGGCGGCATCGTCGCGCAATACATCCCCAATCTCTCCGGTGTCCTCGGCTTCGTTGTGCGCGAAGAAGAAAACCGCATCCTCCTCACCACCTCCACTGCGGTGTATTCGTACACAGCGAGTCACTTGTTGAAGTAAACGTAAACGTGAGAAGCCCCGTGCCAGATCGCTCTGGCACGGGGCTTTCGTTTTTCGTCGCTTTCGTTTTTCATCGTTAGAACAAGCGCTTGATGGCAGCGGGATCTGTTCCGGATGCCTCATAGAACCGTTGACGGGGCGGGCAGCCGCCGGTGAAGGAGGAGCGCAGGAGTGGGACGCGCTGATCCCACATTTCCTGTAGCGATCGATCGCGCACGTTCCCGTACGTCTCCATCTTCCCCACGCATCCGTGCACGTCGCCAAGGATGGTGACGTACAGCCCGAGGTACTGCGTGCACACACTTCCGGAACCGATGAAGGGCATCATTCCTGAATGCTGAATGCCGAACTCTTCTGCGTCGATCCTTCGGCAATCTGCGAACACGCGTTCGAGCTCGCTCCAGCTCGCCGCTTGCTCCGTGGCCTTCTGCGTTCTCCCCGAGGGGATGAAGCTTGAGCACACAAGGTACACGTTGTTCTCCCGACACCAGCGAAGGCAATCCGGAATTCCCTCGAGCATCGCCTGGTACACGATGTTGTCGATGCCGAGCCGTGTGGGTGTTTGCGCGTTGAACCCCATCTCCATGAGAAGCGCGAGTGCACGGTCGCGACGTTCCGCGGCGCCGTTGCGGCGGACGATGCGATCGTGAATCTCGGCAGCACCGTGATGCTTCACCACAACGGTGGTTCCCAGCTCCCACAGCCGCTCTGCCACCTCGCGACCCTTCTTCGGCGAGCCGAGGACGGATCCGTTCGTGAAGAGCACCGTCTGCATACCGCGCTTTGCCGCGTGCTCAATCTGTGCGAGGCAGTGCGGATCGAGCAACGGCTCGCCTGCGCCCACGATGTCGTAGCATTTGGCGCCGAGATCTGCCGCGGCGTCGATGAGTGCGAGGCGATCTGCGAGAACGAGTTCTCCGGCGAGCGGCGCGGTATGGAACGCTGCGCCTTCCGCGACCGTCTCCAAAACGGTGTAGCAGTACTCACAGTCGAAGTCGCAACGGTTCGTGGTTTCCGCGAGAAGGTGCAGCATCTCACCACGATCGAGTGCGTCCTGGCACTGCTGGCGCGAGTGGTTCCACCCGAGCATTCTCGGGGCAGTATCGAGATCGGACGAGAGATGCGTGATCATGCAGCCTCCAGGTGATGGTGCGATATCATCATTGCCCGATTTGTCATTCTGTAAAACAATATTTATATACTGGTTGACTATTTCATTATTATGTGACTAATATTAGCTAACATTCTGTAGTGTGAGGAGAATACAAATATGGAAACACAGGAAACCCTCGAGCAACTTGGCCTAACCAAAATCGAAGCAACTCTGTATTGGGAAGTGCTTCGCCACGTCAACGTCAAACCCGCCGCCCTTGCCCGTCGGCTGAATGTTTCTCGTCCCACGGTATACGACACGCTTCGGCGCCTGGAGACAAAGGGACTTGTGTATGAAACGCGACAGAAAAAGACGCGAACGTATGCCGCTAAAGATCCGCGGAGTCTTGAAAAGCTTATCGATGCATCCGAAGAGGCCGCGAAATTCGATGCGCAAAAGAAACGCGATCTGCTCGCAGGAGCATTGCCTGAGCTTCTCAGCGTTACGAAAGGTGCATCACTCCTGCCGAAAGTCGAACTCTTTGAGGGCGAGCGTGGCATTTGGAACGCACTTCAAGAAACGTTGAGTACCACGGACATTATTCGTGCGTATGCGAATATAGATTCCATTGTTCGCGCAATGGGAGAAGATTTTGAACGGTACCTCAAACAACGCATTGCGCTCAATATTCACGCACGAGCCATCGCGCCGGATAACGAAACATGGCGTCAGCGCGCACTGCAATCAAAGGAAGAACTCCGCGATGTGCGATTCATTCATTCTGGTGCTGAATACTCCCCGGAAATCAATATCTTCGATAATCGTGTGCTCATGATTTCTTGGAAAGAAAATTTTGCTGTCCTCATCTCGTCCAAAGACTTCGCCCACGCCCAGCGCGTCATTTACGACGAATTGTGGGGAAAGCTCTCTTAAACAAAAGAGACGGAGCATTGGTGCCCCGTCTCTTTTTCTTTCTGAGTTAGGATTTCATCTTTGGCTCTTTCACCGCGTACTTTCCAGCGCCGGTCCAGGCGAGGCCAAGGGATGCGGCAAGGAGGATGAAGTCAAACTCCCATCCGCCGACAAAGCCCATTTTCCACTTCACGGAGAGGATTGCGCCAATCATCACTGCGGCAAGCGCGTAGCCCGCGTACTTCACGTACATCCCAAGGAGCATGGCAACACCGCCCAAGAGTTCGATGATTCCTACGACCACACCCAACCACGATGGGAGACCCATCGCGTCAAATCCTGCCATCGTTGCGGTAACGTCTGCGAGCTTCATTGCACCATGCACAATGAACACTGCGGCGAGACCGATGCGGATGCTCAAGAGTCCGCCGTCTGGGCACGAGCATTTTTCCATGTTGAACATAAACGTGTTTGCCAAGAATAATACGAAAAGTATACCAAAAGCCCCTGCGCATGGCTGGGGCTTTTGATCAAAATTACTTGAGGGTTACCACGGCACCCGCGGCTTCCAACTTTCCCTTGATGTCCTCGGCTTCTGCCTTGGTTGCACCTTCCTTCACTGCCTTTGGCGCTGCATCCACGATGTCCTTTGCCTCCTTGAGGCCAAGACCCGTCAACTCGCGCACTGCCTTGATCACGTTGATCTTGCTGTCGCCAGCTGCAGTGAGTTCCACGGTGAACGAGGACTTCTCTTCTGGTGCTGCTGCGCCGCCTGCTGCAGGTGCTGCCATCATCATGGCTGGTGCTGCTGCAGACACGCCGAACTTGTCTTCCAACACTTTCACAAGCTCGGAAAGATCGAGCACGGACATCTTTTCAATTTCGCTCACAAGTGCCTGGAACTTTGCAGGAACCTCAACGGTCTTTGTTTCGTCGGACATATCAATATTATTTGTGTTGGGCTGTTCTCAAATGAGATGAGATTGACTTAAACGGGCTGGCAGTCGCTGAAAGCTACTGAGACGTAGCTTGAAGCGATGCCTGGGCGCCCGTGAAAGTCAAGATCGCTCATTTGGGGACAGACCATGAATTAAATTACGCGGTTTTTGTATCGCGGATCGCTCCGAGCACGGTGACCAAACCGCGCACATTACCTGCAAGCACATTCACGAACCCGGACACAGGCGCGTTGAGCGTGCCCACCAACTGGCCAAGAAGCTGCTCTTTGCTTGGCAAATCTGCCAAACGATTCACATCTGCCTTGCCAATCACTTTTCGTTCCAACACACCAGCGAGCAACGCACCGATCTCGTTCTCTTTCAAAAACGATTTCAGCACCTTTGCCGCACTCACCTCATCGCCATACGAAACGGCGGTGAGAATAGAGCCTTCAAGCTCATCGGGCACAAAACCGTCGATCCCTGCTTCCTTGGCTCCAAGCGTCAACAATGTTTTCTTCGCGATGAAGATTTCTACATTGTTCTCGCGAGCCTTGGCGCGGAGTGCGTCGGCTTGTGGCATGGTAAATCCAGACACCGAGAGAAAGGCTGCGCCCTTCATGCGGGTGAATTGATCTGCAATGCCTGCCACGATGTCGCGCTTTTCGTTGCGGGACTTTGGCATAGTTATGACAAAACGGTTTATTTCAGACCATTTTGTTGCTTTAAATAAATGAGCGGCCCATTCAAGGCCGCAGACATGGTTTCCCGTTTAAAAAAACGAGGAAATGAGATTCTCGACAGGGCTTACCGTTGGCCGTGGCCAACGAACCTGTTGTCTGCGGATCTCTGGGTGCCCACAGGGTAGCACACTGCCAAAATTGGTCAACCATTCGCCACTTTCTTTGACCATATGCCCCAATAGTGCTACCGTTCATCGTTGTTTGTGCCGCAATCTCTGCAGCATCGGCAACAGTTCAGACCACGGTACTCCTGGAGGAAACCGTGACCTCGCTCCGCTCCGCTCCTTTCCCGCACCCCGCTCCCTGCTACCGCAAGTTGCCGGCCTTGATCTGCCTCGGCGACTGCGAGAACCCCGATGAAGAAGGGTATGGCACCCGTCCCGCCAGCCCCGACATCCGCATGATCGTGGACTTCTCCGGATATGACCCGGAGGAGTGGGATGCTGCCGACGTCAGCACCCTCGACTTCCCCCAGGCCCTGCTCGACTCCCAGGGAGGAGAGGAGGATCTGGAGGAAGTGGCGCTCCACTGGATGGATATCCAGGGAGGGCCGTCGGACGGCACTCCGGAGATCTTCTGGATCGAGGTCGTTCTCGTTCATCTCACCGATCAACCCGATCCCTTCGACCTCATCGCCGCAGACACGGAAGATGATGACTCGGATGAGCAGCCGAGCAACCTTGAAGAGCTCTGGTACCTCATGACCATCCTCGATGAAGCGAGCGTGCACTTCGACCGGGCCGCTCGCGCAAAGGCTGCAACAGAAGGATGGGACGATGCGCCGCTCAAGAAGCGGTGGTATGAGAATCCTGTGCCACCCTTCCTCAGGACGTACCACCGGCGCGGGCTCAAGTCTGCGGCAAGCGGACGAGGCAGGAGCCAAGCGGTGCGCGATGCGCGTGAAGCAGAGCGGCTGCTGCAGAACCTCGAGCGGGCACGCTTGACGGCACGACAGCAGAACGAAGACGAGACGGCCTCGGAGTAGAGGCCACGAACGCACGAGGGGGCGGAGCTGCTATGAGCTCCGTCCCCTGTTGTTTTTTATTGATTGTGCGAGTGCCTATACTTTCTCCTCAATCTCCGCAAAGAACCAGCTCATGAGGGTGCTCACGGCCCAGATGAAAATGCCTACGGCAAGCGCCGGGAAGAAGCCGTCGACGGTAACGCCTTTCACAAACGACGCCATGAACCACACGAGAAGA